>NZ_MRCC01000007.1 GCF_001904655.1 Chroogloeocystis siderophila 5.2 s.c.1
CGAGCTTCGTCTCCCAAAAGCTAGGTGAGTTTGACCGACTTTTGCAAGAGACCTATTGTGTCGCTGACGATTGTGGTAGCGTTCTTCTAACCAAATGGAAACTTCTTGTGGTGAGTTGAGTTGCAATGTGCGATCGCTTTCGGGATCGTAAACTCGCCACTGCATTTTGCCATCATCAATGATTTCTCGAACTTGAGGCTCATTGCTAAACGCGAACAACTTGGAGAAATAACGCCCCAGGCGATTGAGCAACAAATTGAATTGACTTTGCGTGGATTTCGATGCAGGCTTTGACCGAGGAACTAGCAGTTCTTGTTCTCTGTAATTGAGCCACTGTTGGTAATTCATACACTCTCACTAATTTACTTTGCTTTCTGAATCGATTCAGATTGTTTACGTTAACCATTGTAACAACTTTTCTTGATCGATCAAGTAAAAGTGTGTTTCAATTACAGGCAAAACGACGAATAGTATCTCAAAAAATGCATGGAACACGACAAAGCAAGAAAATCCATCAAACTTCAGGATATTGCTCAAGCTGTCGGAGTTTCGCGGACAACGGTATCAAATGCTTTCAATCGACCGGATCAACTTTCGCCAGAACTGCGCGATAAGATTCTAGAAGCAGCCAAGGAAATGGGCTATCCAGGTCCCAACCCAATGGCGCGGATGCTGCGGACAGGGCAAACAGGTGCAATTGGCTTAGTCTTTGGTGAATCGCTACCGTATGCATTCAATGACTTAGCAGCGATCGCGTTTTTAAGAGGAGTCTCAAGAGTTTGCGAACGCGTCAAAGCAAGTTTGCTCATCGTACCCACACTTGAAAGCGATGCAGCACAAAAGACAATTGAGCAAGCAACAGTAGACGGGTTTATTATTTACAATCTCCCCGATGACAGCGAAGCACTCGTACGCGTTTTAGACCGTCAGCTACCAGTTGTCGCCGTCGATCAGCCTTCGTTAAAAAATGTCCCTTCAGTTGGGATTGACGATCGCCAAGCTGCACGAAAAGCTGCAACACACTTGTTAAGTTTCCACCACAAGCAATTTGCCATCATGGCGATGGAGTTACGATCTGACTTGTATGTTGGCTTAGTAGACGCTCAACGACTCGAACACTGTACGCACCAAATAACCAAGCTACGGCTGCGAGGCTACCGCGATGCGCTGGAAGAGGCAAGAATTGACTTTAGCCAAGTGCCGATTTACGAGTGTCGCAACGACGAGAATCATGCGCGGGAAGTAGCTATGACTTTGTTGCAACGCCAGCCTCGACCAACTGCCATTTTAGCGATGAGTGATATCTTAGCTTTTGGTGCTTTGCGCACTGCACAGCAAATGAGTTTAAAAGTGCCAGAAGATTTGTCAATCGTAGGCTTTGATGATATTCCCTTAGCTTGGCAAATTCGCCCAAGACTCACAACAGTCCAGCAACCACTGGTTGAAAAAGGAGTACTAGCAGCGGAATTATTATTGAGTAAATCAGTAACGAAAACTTCCAAAGTTTTGGGAACAAGACTTGTGGTACGCGAATCGTCAGGAGTTGCACCAACTGTCTAGAGAGGTCAGGGATCGGGGGTCGGAGATCAGGGAAGCATACTTTGGAAAGCAGGATGCAGATTAATGGCTTATATATCAGCACTAAAGCGCCCCTTCACACAAATCAGTTTCTTTTTCCTTCTCTGACCTCTGATCTCTAACTTCTTTCTTCAATTGCTTGCGATGGCCATTTTCAGGGTGGTAACGTCTAGAAGCTACTTAGACTTATGGAGCCAAGCTACCTAAAATATGAAGCGATCGCTTGTTAGTCTGACTTTACTTTCAACTTTCATTACCTCTTTTCCTCCAATTGCCTTTGCGACACCACCTCGAACTCCGGATCAAACAGTGGAGTGCGAACTATTAGTTGCTGGAGGGGGACTGGCGGGCGTGGCGACAGCATATGAAGCCTTGCTAGCCGGAAGAACTGTTTGTGTAACCGAAATTACTGATTGGGTAGGAGGACAAATTTCCGCACAAGGAACCTCCGCACTTGACGAACGTGCCACTCAACGCAGGCAGTTATTTTACTCGCGCGGTTATTTAGAGTTACGTCGGCGCATTGAACGAAAGTACGGCAAGTTAGATCCTGGTGACTGTTGGGTAAGTGATTCTTGCTTTTTACCGCGTGATGGTCACGTTATCCTCTCAGAGATGTTGCGTGATGCTGCAAGGAAAGGTCGAGGACAGTTTAAATGGTTTCCTTCAACCGTCATTAAAGATTTACAAACAGCCCAAATGGGCGCAGAAAAACGCATTCAAAGTGCGATCGCCATTCAGCATCAACCTGCCAATGGTGCGCCAGTACTCAATACCTATCCGCTATCGCAAACAATTGCTGATGCCTATAGCTATCAAAACTCGCGCTTGTTTACCAAAAATATTGTGCGATTTGTCCCTGCTACAAAAAGGAGTGAGGGGCGAGGGGTGAGGGGTGAGTCTGCTTCTGTTCCTAATTGGTACGTAATTGATGCAACGGAAACGGGCGAACTGATTGCGCTAGCAGATGTTCCTTATCGCTTAGGTATCGATCCGCGTTCTCATCTCGAACCTTCTTCTTCTAGCGCGACAAACGATCCTTATTGCACGCAAGGTTTTACTTACACCTTTGCAATGGAGGCAACCCAACAGCCGCAAAGACACGTAGAACCACCATTTTATCAACAGTATGCCAGTTATTACAGTTATGAGTTACCACGACTAGCAAGCTTTCCCTTAGTCTTTACCTACCGTCGTATTTGGAGTCCACGCCAAGGCGAAGATATGCGCTTTGGTGGGATTTCGTTTACTGCCCCCACTCCAGGCGATATCTCGATGCAAAACTGGACTTGGGGTAATGACTACCGCCCTGGTACTGCTGCTGACAACTTAGTTTATACGCGCAACCAACTACAATCTACAGGACAGTTGCAACCTGGTGGTTGGCTGGGTGGCTTACGGGTAGAAACTTTGCGTAAAGGTGAAGAACACGCCAAAGGCTTTTTTCACTGGCTTGTTGCGGGAACGACCGATTCGCAACTTGGTCCTGGTGTGAAGGAACCGCACCCAAATAATCGCTACCTCGCAGGACTTGATTCGCCAATGGGAACAGCGCACGGATTATCTAAGTATCCTTATATGCGAGAAGGACGCCGGATTTTAGGAAGACCTACCCTAGCCTATCCTCAAGGTTTTACTATATCAGAAATTGATATTTCTCGTCGTAACTATAGTGATAGTTACTATCGCTTGGTTTTATCACCACAAAGCTATCGTAGTCTCAAAGCTGCATTAGCGGGTTTGGAAGCTGCATCGGTGATTGCAGGAACGATTCCTCCTAGAGATGTGATGCGGCGAACGCGCTCTACGATTTATCCTGATGCTGTTGGTATCGGTCACTATGCAATTGATTTCCATCCTTGTATGCTCCAAAGCCCTGCGGAACTTCCTGGTAATATCGAGCGCCCTGGTGAACGTCTCGGTGCAGGTCAAGCATATCCTTTTCAAATTCCCCTGCGGGCAATGATTCCCCAGCAAATTGATAACTTACTCGTGTCGGGAAAAAGTATTGCTGTAAGTCATATTGCGGCGGCTGCCTATCGCGTACATTCTTTTGAATGGTCTGCTGGTGCTGCCGCTGGAACTACCGCTGCTTTTGCATTGGAAAGAGCGATCGCCCCCTATCAACTCGTCGCCAGATTACCTTTCCCTGAACCGCAGCTTGAAGCTTTACAGCGCCGCCTAGCACAAAATAACAATCCTACAGCTTTCCCTGATACTTCGATTTTTAATGAAGCTTGGGAAGATTGGCAGTAATTTAGGGGTCAGGGGTCAGAGGTCGGGGGTCAGGTTCAAAACAGGGACAAAACTTTGCCTGTGATTATCAGTTCAATTTGACCAACCTGAGCAGAGGCATGCAGTAACACTGGGTTGAAAGTGCCTTGTAAGCAGGTAATAGGTAAAATAAAAGGAATCATCTTTGTTAAGCCCGTTAAGCTTTGTACATTTTTCTATACTTAAGAGCAATTTGTTGAAGTTGGAACCAGAAACCCAAGCCGATTTGCCAACCGTAGAGGAACTGAAGAAAGCTAATGAAATTATTACTCGCGGATTAAGCGGGCAAAAGAAGCACAACCGCGTCCAATTGAGAATATCTAGATAGAGTTTGATACGGTTCAAGCAAAAATTGCAGATAATGCTTCAGTTTCTAAGAATAGAAAGCTTTAGTCGTACGCGATTGCATTTAATGGCTGCTTTACTCTGGTAAGTAGTCAGCGTTTAAAGCTTCTTCAGGAGTAAACGGAGATTGTTTTGGGAAAGTCTCAGTTGGTAAACCAGTTTCAATAGCTGCTGAGATCCGCGCGTCCTTGTAGCATTGCTCAAATACTTCATCGAAGTAACGCTTGAGGCTGGGGCTATCCGCAAAATCATCCCTCAGGCGACGGCGGTGTTCAAATATAGTCAACAACCAGCTATTGCTTCGCTTCTCAGGCTGATATTTATATTTGAGCAGGTGCATGAGAATAATAATCAGATTGCTTTTAACTGCCTTTTTCTCACTCCTTCCCATGTCCTCAATTTCTTCAATCAAATGGGGAATATCCAACTCAGACAGCCTGCCATCTCGCAACAAACTGCTGGTTTTTTCCAACCACAGATAATAATCCTGCTCGTAAAGAGTTGAAGTCATGTTATTGGTCTTGCGCGATTCCATAACGCTTTTCAATATGTGCAAGGTATTCCAACTTAGTCGGCGTCAGCACTACAGGTCGTTCTAGCAGATTGAGGATTTCTACTTCTTCAAAAGGATCTAAATTGCGCTGCCGCAGACAAGAAACGCGATTGGGCAAAGCCCACGCTGCGCGAACACATACTTTCTTTAATTGTGGCTCTTTTTCTAAGGGTAAGGGGATAAGTTGCTGATATTTCAAGGTCTACTTCTGCATGATCATCGGATCTACATCGCGCAGCCATACCTCGATAGTGTATGCTGTAACGGCAGCAGTCCGTCCCCAACGACCATTGATTTTATTATCATTAGGCACGTAAATCTCTACCAATCTGCCTTCGGCTAGCTGTAGATGTTGGGCAATAGCAGGTTTTAGTTTCTCAACCGCGACTAGCTCTTTGAGTGAATTATGTTATTATTTACTTTATTATGGAAATCTATATAGTTGGGAGGAAAGCTTTAGATTTCTACTATTTAAATACTTATACTACAACTACAACGCATTCTCCTCTAAATTTTAGTTAAACTAGGTACTTAAAATGTACTTCTTTGAAAATACATTCAGCTAGCTTATGACTATGAGATTTGCAACAGGTGTTTACGCGATGGCAGCCTCACCAACAGTAGCTCCTGAGAAATCGAGTCAAGTTACGCCAAAGTTGTATCCTAACTACAAAATCATCGTGTTGAATGATGATTTTAATACGTTTCAGCACGTAGCGGAGTGTCTTGCGAAATACATTCCTGGAATGACAAGCGATCGCGCCTGGGAACTCACAAACCAAATCCATTACGAAGGTCAAGCGATCGTTTGGGTAGGTCCATTAGAACAAGCAGAACTTTATCACCAGCAATTGCGACGTGCAGATTTAACAATGGCACCACTAGAGGCAGCATAATTTAATGAATAATCCCGCTAGTGGCAGATTGGTATTAAACCACTCCACGCATATTCCTGGTTTAATTCCTGTTTTAGACCGCCTCACCAAAGTTGAAGGTATACAAACCATTACTCCAGGAGTTATTGGGCGGGTCAAAGGTCACATTCCCCGAATGCAACTGCGAGTCTCTGTCCCCATTCGGGGAGGATTTAAAATCATTGTTCGCCAAGGTAAAACTGTACAAGAAGTATTTATCCTGACTACATTGAGCCAGGATAAGCTTGAGGATGTGATCGCGATCGCTTTAACTAAATAAGTTTATTATTGGTATTAAACAAGTTTTGTTGTGAAATAGCTATTCTTCGACTTGTCTGACTGCGACTCGATGCAATGGCAAACAAATAATGCAAGCAAACGTTAGAAAATAAGACAACGCTGCGGTTAATTTGACACTAAGCGTTGAAATTTCCCAATCTGGAAGAATCAGCTTTTGTGCAACACAAGCAATACAATATACCAGCCAGTAAGCAAAGCTCATTCTAAACAAAATGAGTTCAGTTTCTTCTAACTCTTCGACTTGTGCTTGATTTTTTTTAGCTAGCAAGACTAAACCAACAACACTAGCCAAGAAAGAAAGCGATAGGATGACATCGTGCCAAACAGAGTGGAGTATTTGCATATAGTTGTATATTAATAATCCAATCGCAAATCAGTCTAAAGGATTAGTGTCTTGGTATACAAAAATAGTTACAAACCTCAATATTATGAACGAGTGTTAAGAGCCTTGCGCTAACAATCTGATTGTGTTTCACACGCACCGATACTAACCCAGCTACTTGAACCATCTGGAGAGTGTTCTTTTTTCCAGATTGGGGCGTTGTGCTTGAGGGTATCAATCGCATAGCGACAAGCTTCAAATGCTTCCGACCGATGCGGACAACCAATCGCCACAAGTACGCTAATTTCACCAACGTGTAAGCGTCCAACGCGGTGATGAATCACGACTCGATTGACATCAGACCAAGTTTTACGAATTTCAGCAGCAATTTGGCGGAATACTTGCATCGCCATCGGTTCGTAGGCTTGATACTCTAAAGATACGACTGGCTTACCGTCGGTTTGATTGCGCACCATCCCACTCATGACAACGATCGCCCCATTCGCGGCGTCATCTGCAAGCGCATAAACTTCTGCAAGTGATAAAGGCGCGAAGGTAATTGCAAAGCTATCTTCAGCTTGCTGAGGAATCGGGGCGGTAAAAGATGAAGTCAATTGATTCATTATTCATCGCGATTAAGCTTATTCACAAATTATTACAAATCGCGCCGAATCCTGGACAATTAACCTCGCCCCTAGCTTCCAACCTCATTTATCGTCACAATAATCAAAGTGTTGATTTGGAATAGAGGCTTTAGCAGACTTTTATGACCTCAAAAGAAAGTAACTCTCCAGAATCTTTTTGGTTGCGAGTATGGCACAACCAGAAGGAAAACTTGATTTTAATTCTGATTGCCTTAGTTTTAGCATTCTTGATCAGAACGTTTGTGGCGGAACCGCGCTACATTCCTTCCGATTCAATGCTACCGACGTTACACATGGGCGATCGCTTAGTTGTCGAAAAAGTCTCTTACTGGCTGCATCCGCCAATGACCGGCGATATTATCGTTTTTGAACCGCCGCCAAAACTACAAACGATGGGTTATGCCAAAGACCAAGCGTTTATTAAGCGCGTGATTGGTAAACCTGGCGATATCGTAGCTGTCGCGAATGGCAAGGTCTATCTCAATAATCAGCCATTAACTGAAGATTATATTGCTGAGCCTCCTAAGTATCAATGGGGACCCCAGCAGGTGGCGGAAAACGAGTTTTTTGTGATGGGAGACAACCGTAACGATAGTAATGATTCTCACGTTTGGGGCTTTTTACCACGCGAAAATATCATCGGACACGCTTGTTTTCGATTTTGGCCTTTGAAGCGTAGTGGATTTGTGTAAGTTATAGCAGAGGTTAGGTTAAGCTCTAGTTTGAGAAATAATGATGAGCTTCTATAACGTCCTAACTCTGTCAACTAGGATTATTATCAAAAACACAGATAATGCATTAACTTGCTAATTGTGACTCCAGCTAATGACAAACGCCGTTGCAGGTCTACAAGATTGCGGTATGGTCCTGAGGATGTGCGATTTTGTACTATAGCTGCTGCTAGTGTCCGATCAATAACTGGAATTTGTGCGAGCATTTCAACTGTAGCTGTATTGGGGTTGACTAGCGATTGTAGATAGCGTTCTTCGTCGTAGTAGCAAAACTTCAGCACAACTTCCAAAGGCTTCAGTCGTTGCAACGGCATATTCAATGCGGCTGCAATATCTTCGATACAGTAAAATTGAACGCCACTGCGACGTAATTCTACGAGCGATCGCGCTTGATGAATAGAGATTCCTGGTAGTCTTAACCAATCATCAACACTCGCTTGATTGACATCGATGCGGATACCTAACGCAGCGGCGATCGCAATCTCAGCTAGCGACTCCATGCGGTAGTATGGGTCATTGAGGAGCTTGGTGCGGATTGTCTGAGACTGCAACCAGTTCTGAAGCATGGTGGAGTCAGGGTTTTATTTGTGAAGCCTATCTCTATTCAAACAATTTTATTTAACAATTGGCGGCGTTTTTGTTCAAATTCGTACTCAGAAATCAATCCATCTTGACGTAGATCGTCGAGTTGACGTAACGCATCGGCGATCACACTTACACGATGAGGAGTTGCTGATTGATTTGGTGTCGCCGCAAAAACTTCGATATTTCCTTCAGAGTTATTAAAATTCCGGTCAAATTCCTCCTCATCTTGAGCTAGATACCAAACGCCTTCAATTGCACTTGCGACGCGCGGAATTGGCGTCCATGATAGAAGTAAATACAATACGCCCCACAGCGGTTGTCCTAGATAGAACTTATGTAAACCGGCGATCGGTATGACTGTTCCACTAAAAGCCAAAAGTGCGGCAATTTTTCTACTTTTCAGTTTACCTAACATATTCAGTTCAACTCCACGGTAGCCACGCTCATTCTTAACGAAGCGAATGCTGGATCGCTTGATGTTTCGGCGCTAGTGTTGGCTTTGTTTTTGCTGCAAGCAAGTGTAACTCAGCAATTTTTTTCAGATCTCTTCTTTATGATAAATATTGATTGTTTTAACACACAAAAAGTAGAGATAGCTGCGATCACCAGACACAATAATGAGCTTGATGTCAAGTGTTGAAATCTCGACAACAATACGATGAAGTGTAGCATTTGAGTCTAGACTAGAATAATACCAAATGCAACAGTAAAGTCTCCTGAGTGATAGCACTCAGTTGAACATAAGTGCCATGGGATTTTTTGACTCTGAGATTGTTCAACAAGAAGCCAAGCAGCTTTTTGAAGATTACCAAGCCTTAATCAAACTTGGTCAGAACTACGGCAAGTTTGACCGCGAAGGCAAAAAGATGTTTATTGAGCAAATGGAAGCTCTGATGGAACGCTATCGCATTTTTATGAAGCGATTTGAACTGTCAGAAGACTTTATGGCTCAAATGACGGCGCAGCAACTACAAACGCAGTTAGGACAGTTTGGGATGACACCACAGCAGATGTTTGACCAGATGAATCTAACCCTGGAACGGATGAAAGCAGAAGTCGACAAACAGCCATAAAATAGGGATCAGGGGTCGGAGGTCAGAAATCAGAAAATTAACCTTTACGCAAAGCCTACTGAGTTTAACTTTAACTTTTTCTGTTTTTCACCTGATCCTTAACTCCTCTTCGCGCTATTAGTTAGCACTAGGGCGTTGAAACTGCGAAGGCGAGCGGAAATACTCTACTCGTTGATCTTTTAAAGCTTTCTGCATAAAGTCACGCCATACAGGTGCAACAAAACCACCACCAGTCGAGCCTTTACCTAAGGGGCGATAATTGTCGTTTCCTACCCAAACCGCAGTTGCTAGCTGTGGTACATAACCGACAAACCAAATGTCACGCTCTGAAGAGGTTGTTCCTGTTTTACCAGCAGCTTGACGGTCAAGTTGTGCTGCTCTACCAGTACCGTTGGTAATAACTCCTTGCATCACACTAGTCAGCGATGCTGCTGCCCAGGGATCGAGTACAAGTTGCGGTTTGGGTGTATTGTCGAGTAATACATTACCACTACTGTCACTTACACGGACGATCACGGTCGGCGGCGAGTGCCAACCATAATTAGCAAATGTTGCATAAGCGCTAGCCATTTCGAGCGGTGTAACGCCAATTGCGCCTAAGGGTAATGAAATGACAGGCTCCATTGGACTATTTATTCCCAGAACCCGACAAATTTCAATCACTTTATTTAGTCCAACTGCACGTCCAATTTTAATCGCTGGAATGTTTCGCGAAACTTCTAAGGCTCTGCGAATTGACATTGGTCCTTGGAAGGTGTTGTCGTAGTTTTTCGGCGTGTAAAGTTGCGTACTACCGTCGTTATAGCTGACTGGAGTATCCTCTACGATCGAGTTAGGAGTATATTTCCCAGAAGCAAACGCTGCGTAATAGACAAATGGTTTAAAGGCTGACCCAGGTTGACGCTGTGCTTGAGTCGCGCGGTTAAACTCGCTTTTTCTGGGATCGACACCACCAACGAGAGCTTTGATAAACTGAGTTCGCGGATCGACCGCAACTAATGCCATTTGATCGCCGTTGACGCCCTGGGCGCGAATTCGTTTATGCCAAGTTGTGACAGTTTCTTCTGCCATCCGCTGCATATCAGCATCGACAGTCGTTTGTACGCGCATTCCACCTTTGAGTACCGCATCGCGACCAAAGCGTTTCGCTAATTCTTGCGCGGCTGCATTTGTGACATAAGGCATCGCACTACCTTGAAACGAGCGGATGCGACCGAGTTTAATTTCCGTGTTACGCGCTGCGGCTTCTTCTTCTGGTGTAATCCAACCCAACTGCAACATTCGATTAAGCACAATTTCCTGGCGTTGTTTTGCTTGTTCCATGCTATTAAACGGACTATATTGCTCTGGGGCTTGAATCAAACCTGCCATCATCGCGGCTTCAGCCAAGTTAAGATTCGCGGCTGATTTATTAAAGTACGTTCGGGCTGCGGTTTGGACGCCGTAGTTGTTGTGTCCCCAATAAACTTGGTTGAGGTACAACTCTAAAATTTCTTCTTTACTCAGAACTTGTTCAAGGCGAACGGCTAAGACAGCTTCGGCAACTTTGCGACTAAATTTCCGCTCTTGCGTCAAGAAAATATTTCTTGCCAACTGCATCGAGACGGTAGAACCACCTTCCGCGACAGCACCGCGTTGCCAGTTTACCAGTAACGCCCGACCAACACTGCCAACATTGATACCATGATGATAATAAAAGTGGCTATCTTCGATCGCCATAACAGCGCGTTTGAGGTCTGGCGAAATGCGGTCTAAGGGAACAACTTCGCGGTTTGCTTCGCCGTGAATGCTGGCAAGCAATCTACCTTTGATGTCGTAAATATAAGACGTTTCTGAGGGAAAATAGTTACGTAAAGCTCTGACATCGGGTAGGTTGCGGAAACTAGTTGCTAACCCAATTAATCCCCCAGCTACAACAGCACTCGTCAGCATTGTAATTGCCAATAGTGTACCGCCAGTTACCTGACCGACTTCTTTGACAAACTGATAACTGGGTGAAGAGGCTCGTTGTTGTTTTTTATGAACAATACTAGAAGACACGGCGGTTTAACTTCCTCACTTGTAGACAAGGGTTGAAATTGAGTGATGCGCTAAAAACAACTATTTTTTGTAATTTATAGTAATCTGACACCTGAGCGGATGAGAATACACGCGATCCCGAATCAATTATATGAAGACCAGTTTAGCTATCAAGTTCCTAGTATGACGCAAAGCCAAGGAGAAACCAAAATTCAACCGACGACTGATAATGCTGTAAAAAATTTTACGTGGCTACGCCGTGGTGTCAGCGAGATTTTTCCTGAACAAGTGCATTCGGACGATCCGCTGGAAAACCTCGAAAAACGCTTGACAGATACGCATCGACCTTTGCGCGTCAAACTGGGTATCGATCCTACGAGTCCCGATATTCACCTTGGTCATAGTATTCCTTATAGAAAGCTCCGAGCTTTTCAAGATGCGGGGCATACAGCAGTACTCATTATTGGCGATTTTACTGCAAAAATTGGCGATCCAACAGGTAAATCAGAAGTCCGTCGGCAACTGAGTGATGAAATTGTGGCACAAAATGCTAAAACATACTTGAATCAGTTGCGTCCTATTTTAGATTTTGACACGCCAGGTAGGTTAGAAGTTCGCTACAACTCCGAGTGGCTTTCTAAGTTGGATTTGGCGAAAATTTTAGAGTTACTTTCCACGATGACTGTGGGTCAGATGTTAGCTAAAGAGGGATTTGCAGAACGTTATGCCCAAGAAAATCCCATTTACTTACACGAGTTTTTGTACCCGATTATGCAAGGGTATGATTCGGTGGCGGTCGAAGCTGATGTGGAATTAGGGGGGACAGACCAAAAGTTTAATATTGCGGTAGGTCGAGATTTGCAACGTCACTTCGGGTTTCCCCCGCAGTTCGGCGTACTAATGCCAATTCTCATCGGAACTGATGGAACTCAGAAAATGTCTAAGTCTTTGGGAAACTACATTGGTTTATCCGATGATCCACTGACAATGTATTCCAAGTTAGAAAAAATTCCCGATCATCTGCTGGAACAATACTTTGAGTTGTTGACGGATTTACCTTTAGACGTTTTACCAGAAAACCCGCGCGATCGCCAAAAGCTCTTAGCATTAAATATCGTCGCTCAATTTCACGGTCAAGAAGCTGCCGCAAAAGCACAGCAAACCGCAATGTCGCTGGTTCAAGGTGCAACAACGGATACATCTGCTGTTCCAGAATTTTCTTTATCACAGGTAGAGTTTCCAGCGAAGTTGTTTTATATTCTGAGTGCAAGTAAATTGTGTAAAAGCAGTTCCGATGCTCGCAGACAAATTCAAGGCGGTGCGGTGCGATTGAATAGTGATCGCGTTACGCAACTTGACTTAGCGTTTGAAAAACCCGAACAACTGTACGAAAAAGTTTTACAAGTGGGAAAAAATAAGTTTGTCCGCTTAGTACCGTGATTAAATTGAGTGGCTAGTGAAAGAGTAGGAGTGTAGGCGAGATTAAGATACGATTTTCCTACTACCCTACAACCCACCTACCCAACTATCCGCTACTCCCCTGACCCCCGACCTCTGAACCCTGAACTCTATCAATGTCCCCAGAACGCATTATTGTGCCTTTAGATGTCGCCAGCGAAGCTGAAGCGATCGCTTTACTCGAAACATTACCAGAAGTTACTTTCTGGAAAGTTGGTTTAGAGCTTTTTGTCAATAGTGGTCCAGGTATCTTAGAAAGACTGAAAAACCAGCAAAAGCGGATTTTTTTGGATCTGAAGTTTCACGATATTCCTAACACAATGGCAGGCGCGTGTCGGGCGGTGGGGCGTTATGGAGTGGATTTGCTCACCATTCACGCCACAGCAGGAAAAGAAGCGATCGCCGCCGCACATCAGGCGATACAGCAAGGTGCTACCTCAGCCGATGTGATACCTGCCAAAGTACTAGCGATTACACTCCTGACGAGTATTTCAGCGCGACAACTGGCATTTGATTTAAAAATTCCGCTAGAGTTACCTGAATATGCGCTACAAATGGCGCTGTTAGCCCAAGCCGCAGGTGTAGATGGTGCTGTTTGTTCGCCGCAAGAAGTCGGGCATTTACGTCAAATTTGCGGTGACGACTTTGTGTTAGTGTGTCCTGGAGTACGACCCCTTTGGGCAGAAGGGGGAGATCAAAAACGATCGCTCACTCCCGTGAAAGCACTTAAAGCTGGAGCCGATTATCTTGTGATTGGGCGTCCAATTACGGCGGCTGAAGACCCAAAAAGTGCGTGGGCACGCATTTGTGACGAGTTAGCAGCGTCATGATAGCAGTGAGAAGGCTGCATCTTTCGATTTACGCTTTATACTTGCTTGCTTATAGCTTCAACCTAGAACTCGTGGGAATAAAGCCAGTAGATAACACGTACTTTCAACAATCAGTAGGATTTGCTAAGCGATCGCCGCAGTGCCAAACCGAAGATGTGGAAACATTAACCGCACAACTATTACCAGCTTTACCAAGCTATGCGAATCGGATTAGTCAACGTACTCGTCGGCGCGATGCGAGCGTTGATATTTATACTTACGTAATTATTGCTGGACGCCCTGAGTTTGCACCCTTAACGCTTGGTCCTGGCGAATATACTCCTGACGTAGAATCAACTAACGCACAACAGCCGCAACAAGTCTTTATCACAACACTCGAACGACAGTATATTGATAGTAGACCTGTTGAACTGCAACAGTTTCACTGGCTATTTTTCACGCGTGCGGAAGGTCGTTGGCGACTTGCTATCATGTTTTCCCGCACTGGTTTGTATCCCTCGCGACAACCACTGACACCACCTAGAGATAGTAGTAATGGTACTATTGCCCAAGCAATACGCACATGGTTACGCGATTGTCAAACTTAGAGGTTAAAGATCAGGGGTCAGAGATCAGAGTTAAAAGCTAGTCATTTGTGTTGCAAGCTTAGCGAATGAATTTGTGACTAAACAAATAAAGTCCACCGGCGCGAACTTATTGAGCAGACTGTATGTTTGAAGTAGCCTTGAAGAGAGTCGGAGGGCTTCTAACCCTAATCCCTGAACCGTAGGTCTGCGCTAGCGCCCTCTGACCCCTGATCTCTACTATGTTGCATTTCATCTAACTTAGCGCGTACTGCTTGAATATCTTGCCACATCAGCCATTTAGGGCTACCACGTTCGCGCGAAGGGTTACGCAATAAATATGCTGGATGGAGAATCGGCATACATAAACGTCCTTCCCACTCAATCCAGTTTCCCCGAATCTTGGTAATTCCGCGCTTTTCGCCTGTCAAGCCTTTGAGGGCGGTTGCGCCAGTAAATAGAATTATTTTCGGGTCAACCAAACGAATTTGCTCTAGCAGGTAAGGTTTACACGCGCTAATTTCGTCAGTGGTAGGAACGCGGTTGTTCGGTGGACGGCATTTAATGACATTACAGATATAAATGTGATTATCTGTATCAAGCTTTACCGAAGCTAATATTTTATCAAGAAGTTGCCCCGCTTTACCGACGAAGGGCAATCCGGTTTCATCTTCATTTTGCCCTGGTGCTTCGCCAATGATCATAATCGGTGCTTGCAAATTTCCGCGTCCAACTACAGCGTGCGTGCGTGTTTCGCCAAGTCCGCAGCGATGACACACATTGCAATGCTGTGCGATTTCCGTCATCGCGGAATACGTACCTGGGGGAATCGGAATTTTAGCGTCTGTGGGAATTAATTCAGGCTGCGCTGCTGCCGATGCTTCTGAATCAGTAGTAGGATTTTGAAAAAGACTAAGTTGCTCTTCGCTGCTAGTCATGATTGAAATAGCGTCAGTTTAAATAAAATGCAATTGCGCCAAGCGCAGCATCCCGGTTGCCCCTCAATTCTATAACAGTGCGTTCGGTCTCAGGATAGTCACACTGAACTAAAATCAGTCATCATAGAAATTAAGACTGTCGCGCTATGGTGTTAGGCGCACTCATGTCAGATTTTCCTCTTTTTCGCGATCGCATTGATGCCGGCGAACAGTTGGCGCAAACTATTTCATTTGTTTTAACTCAGCCACCATTATCAACCATCGATGCACAACCAATTGTCTATGCACTACCACGCGGAGGTATACCTGTAGGTTTGCCAGTCGCACAATTATTACATTGCCCTTTAAGTATCTTAGTTGCTAAAAAAATTAGCCATCCTAAGAATCCCGAGTTGGCGATTGGTGCTGTTACTGCGGATGGTAACGTGCTGTGGGCTGAGGAAACGCCATTTTACATTCCTCACTCGCGTCAAGGAAAAGCCGCTTTAGCAGAAGCGATGGCAAAAGCACAAGCACAACTTGCCCAACTTACACCTGCCTGTCCAGAAGTGAGCGCTGAAGGTGCGATCGCAATTATTGTAGATGATGGTATTGCGACAGGAATGACGATCGCTGTCGCCGCGCAAGCTTTAAAAGCTCAAAATCCTGCTGCAATATTATTATGTGCGCCAGTCGCACCACACGGATTGATTCCTTGGCTGGAACAGTGGGGCGATCGCGTCATTGTGTTGGAAACACCGCAATCATTCATGAGTGTCAGTCGCTTCTACGCCGAATTTCCCCAAGTTGAAACCGAAGAAGCTTTGGCTTATTTACAGCAACATAAAGAAGAGGTGAGGGGTGAGGGGTGAGTTAATTTTTAGTATTTTAAGTAAGTAGTTATATGTCAATTAAACACTCCCAAAGTCAAAATCAAGTGACGCTGCCACGAGTTTTAGAACCAGAAGTGATGGATAGCTGGGAAGAGGCGGTAGAATACGATGCAATGGACTTTACAGAAGTTAATACTGCCTTTGCTAAAAGTGTGATTGAGTTAGGACCTCATTTTCCGGCGAAAGTGTTGGATGTTGGTACAGGGACAGCCAGAATTCCGATATTAATCGCTGCAAAGTGTCCGCAATGGCGGATTTGGGGAATTGATTTAGCTCAAAATATGTTGCAGCTTGGCTTGCAGCACGTCAAAAACGCTGGCTTAGAACAACAGATTTTTCTCGAAACTGCTGATGCTAAAAAAATGCCTTATTCTGATGGAAAATTTCAGATGGTGATTTCTAATAGCTTAGTCCACCACTTGCCCGATCCTCTACGCTTTTTCCATGAAATAGCACGCGTACTACAACCACAAGGCGCTATATTTATTCGAGACTTGATTCGCCCTGTGGATGTCGAAACAATGGATGCCTTGGTTGCAAGCATTGGTGCAGAATACGACGAACGACAAAAGAAATTATTTCGCGACTCGCTTCATGCTGCGCTTACTTTAGATGAGGTTCGTGATTTAATAGAGCAAGCCAATTTGAGCGATGTAAAAGTTTATCAATCTTCGGATCGACACTGGACAGCAGCAAGAGCGTGGCAAGATTAAACTTGAATTCAAAACACGAGTGGGATCTCTACAAACTCGTCATTCGCCCTGTCTTATTTACTGGATTAAAAACTGACCCAGAATGGTTGTATCAAAGAACAATTAGCGCGCTTAGCTGGCTAGAAAATTCGCCACATCATCCAGTTACAACATCAACGCAAAATTTATTAAAAAAATCATTATGTTTGAGTGATGAACGCTTAGCACAAAAACTGTGGGGAATTGATTTTCCCAATCCCGTCGGTTTAGCCGCAGGATTTGATAAAGATGGTGTGGCGGCGAGTGTTTGGTCAAATTTTGGGTTTGGCTTTGCGGAAGTTGGTACAGTCACGTTTCACGCGCAACCAGGAAACCCCCGCCCGCGATTATTTCGTTTACCACAAGATCACGCAGCTTTAAACCGCATGGGATTTAACAATTCTGGCGCAGCAATGATGGCGAAACGATTGCAAAACGCCTCTCATTTGATACCAATTGGAGTGAATTTAGGAAAATCAAAGATTACTCCACTAGAAGCCGCAGCTTCTGACTATCGAGAAAGTTTTCGATTACTTAAAGATTTGGGAGATTATTTTGTTGTCAATGTATCTTCCCCAAATACCCCAGGGTTACGATCGCTGCAAAATACCACAGAACTCAGTTCAATTCTGGATGCATTACAACAAGAAAATCAAGCTGCTAAGCCGATTTGCGTCAAAATCGCCCCCGATCTTGAATGGGAAGAAATCGCGGCGATCGTTGAAATAGCCCAAAGGTACAAACTTGCGGGAATGATTGCGACAAATACGACAATCAGTCGCGATCGCATCACTACAAAAATCTTGACACAAACGGGAAAACCGATTCTCGAAGAAGCTGGTGGAATCAGTGGTTTACCAGTACGCGATCGCGCTACTGAAATTATTCGGTTTATTTACCAACAAACACAAGGTCAACTTCCGATCATAGGCGTTGGCGGGATCTTTACTGCGCAAGATGCCTGGGAGAAAATTATTGCAGGTGCAAGTCTCATACAAGTTTACACGGGTTGGATTTATGAAGGACCATGGATGGTACGCCGGATTTTACAAGGGTTGCTGCTTAAATTAGAAGAACACAAACTCAATTCAATTGTCGATGCGGTAGGATTACAGTCAACCAAGAACTTATGATTGCACTTACGCAACGTCAGCCACCGAATACTGATATTCCCGTAGATTTTACTCTGGCACTAACTGCGGAAGAACGCACTCGAAGTCGCTATCGTCTTGAAACTCAAGATGAAATTGTTTTTTTACGCTTACCTAGAGGTACGGTACTGCGTAATGGTGACTTACTGCAAGCTGAAGATGCAAGTGTTGTGGTGCGGGTAATAGCTAAACCAGAACCTGTGCTTGTGGTGACGGCAACTCCAGTATTATTACTGAAGGCTGCATATCATTTAGGGAATCGTCATGTACCCGTAGAAGTTACCCAAGACTATTTGCGGCTGTCGCCCGACCCAGTTTTACGCACGATGCTAGAACAACTCGGAATGCAAGTACACGAAGCGGTGCTACCGTTTCAGCCAGAAATTGGCGCGTATGGACATCATCATTAGCAATGAGCAGCGCTACTGAAGTGAATTTGTCCCCCAGCCCCCAAATTTGGGATTTCGGGGGCAGGCAGAGAATGCTACAGTTACTTCACAATTCATTCCTTTACCCACTTAGCAATTAGCCATAAACGATTGATGACAAATGACCATATATTGTATCTTTTGCAACTTGCAAGTCCAGCATTACCTGTAGGTGCGTATAGTTATTCGGAGGGAATCGAAGCACTTGTAGATATAGGTACGATTAGCAATGCACAAAGCTTACAACATTGGTTAGAACAAGAACTGCGTTATGGTGCCATTCGCCTAGAAACTGCTGTGATGGTACGCGCTTATCATGCAGTACAAAAGAAAGATAGCGAAGCTTTAAGTTATTGGAATTCTTGGCTATCAGCGGCGCGGGAAACTGAGGAATTACGTTTATCAAGTTGGCAAATGGGGCGATCGCTCGTTAAACTGCTCTTACAATTACAACCGCAGGTATGGCCTTTAGTTGAAACGCTAGAACCTTGTAATTATGCGATCGCGTTTGGGATGGCGGCGGCTTCTTGGGAAATAGAACCTTTGTTATCGGTTGTTTTAGGATATTTACACACTTGGACAACGAATCTTGTGACTGCTGGGGTGAAGTTGATTCCGCTAGGACAAACAGCAGGACAACAACTCATCTTAAATTTATTTCCCAATCTCATGAATGCTGCAACAGCGATTCTTGCTTTGAGTGACGATGACTTGTGTAGTTGCAGTTGGGGATTATCGCTGGCGAGCATGGCGCACGAAATCCAGTATACAAGATTATTTCGTAGTTAGTATAAAGTTTAGAATAGTGAGCGAAATTCTTATAACTGCTAATCGCTAATTATGAGTGCGTTTCGAGTAGGTGTCGCGGGACCTGTCGGATCGGGAAAAACGGCGTTAGTTGATGCGTTGTGTAAAGCGATGCGTCAACAGTATCATCTTGCAGTAGTGACAAATGATATCTATACGCAGGAGGATGCACAATATTTAGTACGTTCGCAAGCATTAACAAGCGATCGCATTTTAGGTGTGGAAACTGGCGGATGTCCCCATACCGCAATTCGCGAAGATGCTTCGATGAATTTAGCCGCGATTGAACACCTCGAACAGCGATTTGACGATCTTGATCTCGTTTTTCTCGAAAGTGGGGGCGATAATTTAGCGGCGACGTTTAGCCCCGAATTAGTAGATTTAACAATTTATGTTATTGATGTTGCTGCTGGCGATAAAATTCCGCGCAAAGGTGGGCCAGGAATTACTAAGTCAGATTTATTAGTAATTAATAAAATCGATTTAGCACCTTTTGTCGGTGCAGATCTTAATGTCATGGAACGCGATGCTAAGCGAATGCGAGGCGATAAACCTTTTGTTTTTACTAACTTAAAAACTCACGAGGGACTCGTAACAGTTATTAATTTTGTGCGAATGAATTGTGAGGAATGTTGAATAATTTTAAAATAGGGACAAAAATTGGTGCGAGTTTTGCTTTGGCATTAACAATGCTAAGCACAATTGGCATAGTTTCTTATCGCAATACAGTACAGCTGATCGACACGTCACATAGAGAAAATCATAGTTACCGAGTTATTACAAAGTTACAAAATCTCAGTTCAAGAATTAAAGATGCCGAAACTGGACAAAGAGGCTATATCCTGACAGGAAATACACGTTATCTTGAGCCTTATAATGCAGCAATTGCGGTTGTAGAACAAAACCTTAACGATCTGCGACAACTTACATCAGATAATCCCAGCCAACAAAACAGAATTACTACTTTAGAACCGTTAGTTAATCGCAGAATAGCACTGATCCAACAAACACTAACCCTACAAAACACGCAAGGTTTTGAAGCCGCACGGCAAATTATCCTGACGCATGAGGGTAAAGATTTGATGGATCGCATTCGTGCAATCTTAGCTGATATAGAAGTAGAAGAACGCGAATTATTACAACAGCGATCGCAACTTGCTCAAGCCGCAACGCAACAAACAATTTACACTATCCTCTGGGGAATTCCCCTAGCTTTTGGCACATTAATTTTAATTGCTTATTTTCTCAGTAAAAATATCTCACAACCTCTAGCCGAAGTTTCGGCGGTGGCGACAAAACTAGCTGCAGGAGATCTGTTTGTTAGCGTCCCCGAACAAAATCGTCAAGATGAAGTCGGTGTCTTGACTCGTACTTTTAATCAGATGATTGCGAGTTTACGCACAACAACATTAAAAAACAACGAGCAGGCATGGCTCAAGTCAAACTTAGCAAAATTTGCACTCATGCTTCAAGGTCAAAGAGATATCGAGAAAGTTGCTGAATCTGTTTTATTAGAAATAGTTCCATTGGTAAATGCCCAACAAGGTGTTTTTTATGTAATGGATACTAGCGATGAAAAACCATTCCTGAGACTTTTAAGCAGCTACGCACATCGAGAACAAATACCACAAAAATTTCAATTAGGTGAAGGTTTAATCGGACAATGTGCCTTAACGCAGCAAAAAATTATACTAACTGAAGTACCAAGTCATTACCTGCGAATTCGTTCAGGTTTAGGCGAAGCAACACCGCAAGCGATTATTTTTTTACCAATAGTATTTAATTCTCAAGTCAGCGCCGTTATTGAACTTGCATCGTTACACCGCTTAAGCGAACTGCAAGTAACATTTCTAGAGCAAGCAAGTGATAACCTAGCAATTGTCCTCAATACGATCGCCTCTGACGCGCGCACGCAAAAACTACTACAGCAAGCACAGGCTTTAACAATCGAACTTCAAGCGCAGCAAGAAGAACTGCGAAACAGCAATTACCGCCTCGAACAGCAGCAAGAAGAGTTACAGCAGACAAACGAAGAATTGCAGCAACTCAACGAAGAACTTGAAGAAAAAGCTGAATTGCTAGCGGCGCGAAATCAAGAAGTAGAACAAAAAAATGAAGAAGTTGATCGCGCCAGACAGTCTTTAGAGGAAAAAGCTGCTGAATTAGAGCGAATTTCGCAATATAAATCGCAGTTTCTCGCGACCATGTCCCATGAACTCAGGACACCGCTCAACAGTTTATTAATTTTAGCGAAATTACTTGCGGATAATAGTGCGGGCAACTTAACCGAAAAACAAGTAGAATACAGCCGCACAATTTATGCTTCAGGAAAAGACTTACTCGGACTCATTAACGACATTCTCGATCTTGCCAAAATTGAATCGGGAACGATGTCCGTTGATATCAATCCGCTGACGTTAACCGATTTGCGTGTCAATATTGAGCGGACATTCCAGCAAGTGGCGCAAGACAAAGGGCTAGAGTTTACTGTCGAGTTTGCTCGCGATCGCTTACCTGATGTTATCTATACCGATGGTAAACGCTTACAACAAGTTTTAAAAAATCTGTTGGCGAATGCTTTTAAATTTACCGAACAAGGAAAGGTTAGCTTAAAGATTGATGTCGCGACTGAAGGATGGAACCCTAAGCAAGAATCGTTGAATCGTGCGGATGCTGTGTTAGCTTTCGCAGTAGAAGATACCGGAATTGGTATTGCACAAGATAAGCACGAATTAATTTTTGCAGCGTTTCAACAAGCAGATGGTACAACAAATCGGAAATACGGCGGTACTGGCTTAGGTTTATCAATTAGCCGCGAAATTGCTCGACTTTTAGGCGGAGATATTCAGCTTGTCAGTCGTTTAGGCGAAGGTAGTACGTTTACGCTCTATTTACCACTTAATGATACAGGAAACAAAATTCAGAGATCAAAGGTGAGGGAAAAACAAGAAGACAAACAAGATAGAAAAATCTCTCATCCCTCGCCCCTCACTCCTCGCCCCTCCCTTCAAGACGATCGCAACGAAATTCAACAAGGCGATCGCACGCTGTTAATTGTTGAAGACGATCTTAACTTTGCTCGCGTCTTACTCGATATGGCACAAGAACACGGGTTTAAAGTTCTCTTAACCCAAAATGCCAATGATGGACTTCTGCTAGCCCAGCAGTTTCAACCAAATGGCATTATGGTTGATATCAACTTACCCGATCTCGATAGTAGTGCCTTACTAGAGCGTCTACAGCATCATCCCAAAACACAAAGCATTCCAGTACATACAATTGCGGGACGCGAACATTTTACTTACAGTTTATCTCCTGGGGCGATCGCTTACGTACAAAAGCCTGTTAATAGTGAAGCTTTAGCCAAAGTTCTCGCTGATATCAAAGAAATCGCCGCACATCAAGTCAAAAATCTCCTTGTCATCGAAGATAACGCCACGCAGCGTCAAAATATTGCCGAGTTGATGCAAAACAAAGATGTTGAGGTGATGGCTGTGGGTACGGGTGCAGAAGCCTTAATCGCACTGCAACAGCATCATTTTGATTGCCTCATCCTCGATTTAGGGCTACCCGATATGAGTGGATTTGAACTCATCCAAGCGATTAAACAGCAGTATAGCAGCGAATTACCAATAATCATCTATACGGGTATCGAAATCACACGCCAAGAAGAAACCGAACTCAAACGTATTGCACAAGCGATTGTCATTAAGGATCACCCGCAAGGAAGCGATTTGCAACTCGGTGTCTCCCTCGAACGGTTATTAGATGAAACTGCGTTATTTTTGCACCGCGTACAAGCTGCTTTACCTGCACCTAAGCCTCACGAACCACCAACACAGCGCGATAATTTATTGACAGGAAAGCACGTTTTGATTGTTGATGACGATGTACGCAATATTTTTGCACTCACAAGCGTGTTAGAGCGCTATCAAATGCAAGTTTTCTTCGCAGAAAATGGCAAAGAAGCAATTACTCTATTAGAACAAACTCCCAACATTGATATTGTCCTGATGGATGTAATGATGCCAGAAATGAACGGTTATGAGACAATGCAAGCAATTCGCGCTCAACAACAGTTTCAATCTCTACCAATCATTGCACTGACAGCGAAAGCGATGGTAGGCGATCGCGAAAAATGCATCGCTGCGGGTGCGTCAGATTATATTACTAAGCCAGTTGATATCGAGCAACTGCTATCACTCATGCGTGTTTGGTTGTATCAATAAAACGTTAACTATTATGGCGTTACTGATTGAAGCTAGCGGTGGGGGAAACAACCCATTCAAAGTCTCCTACGTGTGGGGGATGCAACTTACACCTTAATTTAGCAATTAGCTATATGAACGAACTCGAAGATATTGAAATTCAGCTATTGCTAGAAGGCATATTTCGCTATTACGGTTTTGATTTTCGCCGTTACGCCCCTGTTGCTATCAAGCGCCGCATTCAGAATATTTTATATTTAGAGAAGTTAGCTAATGTCTCAGCACTACAAGAAAAAGTTTTGCACGATCGCACTTTTGTTGAGCGATTTCTTGGCTACATGACAGTCAATGTTACTGCAATGTTTCGAGATCCCAGGTTTTATCTCACCTTCCGAAACAAAGTCATACCTTTGCTCAAAACTTATCCGTTTATCCGCATTTGGTGCGCGGGGTGTTCAACAGGTGAGGAAGTATATTCGTTAGCAATTTTATTGTATGAAGAAGAAATATATCATCGTTGTCGCATCTACGCAACAGATATTAATGAGACGGTATTAAGAACTGCCAAAGCCGGAATTTTTCCTTTGCGACTAATGCAAGAATATACTCAATACTATTTACAAGCAGGAGGTAAACAATCATTTTCCGAGTATTATACCGCAGCTTATGATCGTGCGATTTTTCGCGCATTTCTCAAAGAAAATATCGTTTTTTCGCAACACAATCTTGTCTGCGATCGCTCGTTCAATGAATTTAATGCAATTTTGTGCCGCAATGTCCTTATTTACTTTAATCAATCGCTACAGCAGCAAGTCCACAAGCTTTTTTATGAAAGTTTGTGCTTGTTAGGCATTTTAGGGTTGGGAAACCAAGAATCGCTGTCTTTGAGCCAGCAAGAAAGATACTATAAACAATTAGCAGGACGCGAGCGACTTTATCAGAAAATCAATTAGTAGCGATTCAGGTCATCATTTGCTAAAAAAAAGATCATTGTCAAGTGAGAATTTCGTAACTTCAGGGTGTACCGCGATACCTCTTTCCAAATTGTCTATCTTAAGGTGAAGCAATGCCGTCAGAACCGAAAGTCAATATTCTTATGGTAGATGACCATCCAGAGAATCTCTTGGCGCTGGAGGCGATTTTAGAGGGCTTGGGGCAAAACCTCGTGAAAGCGCATTCGGGGATGGAAGCACTGCGTTGCTTATTAAATCAAGATTTTGCCGTTATTTTGCTCGATGTGCAAATGCCTGATATGGACGGGTTTGAAACCGCTGCACTCATTCGTCAACGGGCGCGATCGCACTCGACACCAATTATTTTTCTGACAGCTTTTAGCACGAGCGATACGCTACAAATCCGAGGTTATTCGCTAGGGGCAGTCGATTATTTATTTAAACCAATTCAACCAGAAATCTTAACCTCCAAAGTTTCAGTTTTTGTTGAACTGTATCAAAAAACTGCGCAAATTGAAAGACAAGCAGCTGAACTCAAAAAAAGTGAAGAACGCTTTCGGCGCTTAAGTGCAAATTCGCCTGTAGGAATTTTTTTAATTGATACTTCAGGACAATGCACGTACATGAACTCGCGGTGTCAAGTAATTTGTGGGTGTACTATCGAGCAAATTACCGAAAATTGGTGGCAAATTATTCATCTTGAAGAACGCGATCGCATTTTTAATGAATGGTCGGCGTGTTTTCGTAGCGGACAAGAATACTCAAACGAGTTTCGCATCCAAGCACAAGATACGCTGCGTTGGGTACATTTGCGATCATCGCCGATGCTATGTGACAAAGGCGAAGTCATAGGTTATGTCGGGACTTTAGAAGACATTAGCGATCGCAAGCAAGCAGAAGCAGAACGCAGTAAACTCATTTACGAGCAAGCCGCACGCGCCGAAGCTGAAGCTGCGAACCGGATGAAGGATGAGTTTCTCGCAGTTCTATCCCACGAACTGCGTACCCCTCTAAACTCGATTCTCGGCTGGGCGAGGCTTTTACGTACGCGCAAGTTTGACGAAAAAACGATTGCTAAAGCCCTCGAAACAATCGAACGCAACGCTAAATCGCAAGCTCAACTCATCGAGGACATCCTCGATATTTCACGGATTATTCAAGGTAAACTGCGGTTACACCTTTGTCCAGTCAACTTGATACCCATCATCGAAGCTGCAATCAACGCAGTACGCCCAGCGGCTGAGGCGAAAGCGATTCAACTCGAAACGTATTTTGACGCAAACGCCAATCTTGTCTGTGCCGATCCTGAACGTTTACAACAAGTCATTTGGAATTTACTTACAAATGCAATAAAGTTTACTCCTGAAGGCGGTATCGTAGCAGTACGTCTAGAAACGATTGATGCAGCGTATACGCAAATTCACGTGCAAGATACTGGTATTGGTATTAGTCCCGAATTTCTTCCGTATGTATTCGACACTTTTCGCCAAGGCGACAGCACTACAACGCGTAGCCACGGCGGATTAGGTTTAGGATTGGGTATTGTCCGCCACTTAGTGGAGCTACATCATGGTACAGTTGCAGTTGATAGTGCAGGTGAAGGGCAAGGAACAACTTTTACGGTAACGCTACCTGTGTTAGAAAAAGTCCCAGGTGCAGCATTAGAATCTTTACCCTCGCTTTCCTAAAAAAAAGCTAGCCGTGTTGCGACTAGCTATAGTTATGCATAGAGACACATCAAGTTAGTACGCGCCTTTTTTCCCCACAATCACCATGACAGTTTGCAACAAGATTTGCATATCTAACCATAGTGACCAGTTTTCCATATAAGTGACATCGAGGCGGATCACTTGCTCAAAATCTGTAATATCTGACCTACCAGAAACTTGCCACAATCCTGAAATTCCTGGTAAAACTTCTTGACGAATGAAATGATGTTCGGAAAACTTCTCGACATCTCTAACTGGTAACGGACGCGGACCTACCAAACTCATCTCGCCAAACATCACATTAAATAGTTGCGGTAACTCGTCCAAGCTGTAACGGCGGAGAAACTTACCAACGCCTGTAATTCGCGGATCGTCTTTAATCTTGAAGAGAATTCCGTCTTTATTTTCGTTTCTGGCTTCGAGTTCTTTTTGCAGCTTATCTGCATTGACTACCATTGTTCGGAACTTCCACACCTTAAATGGTTTACCGTGCAAACCAATTCGAGTTTGCTTGTAGAAGATAGGGCCTGGAGAGTCTATTTTAATCAGTAACGCGATTAAAAGATACAGTGGTGACGCTAGTAACACAAAGCTTGTCGCACAGATAAAATCAAAGCAACGCTTCATCAAAAAGTCACTACCAGTAATCAACGGGGGAGACAGCTTGAGTGCTGGTAATCCACCCACCATCTTGAGTTCTAAGTTTCTTTGAATTCCTTCTAAATCAACATCGATTGGCAAAATATGCAGCGTAATTCCGGCATTCCGTAGTTTCCAGTAAAGAAACATCCGGCTTTTAATCGATGCCCACGAGCAAACAAAGACTTCGGATACGCCCAAACTGCATATCTGCTCAATTGTAGCGTCAAGGTGATCTTTATCTGCTACTAACGCACTGACATCAGCCCAGCCTAAAACTTTGTAGCAGTTTTCGCGCGCAATCAGTCGATTTGCTTTCTCTCGATCTTCTGGGCGCGAAATGATAAAGGTACGATAACAAACCGCACCTTGCTTGCGTACGTATTCTACAGTGCTATCAAATGCAAAACGGGCAATAAACGTTAGCGATATGCTAAACACCCACGACAAAACGAAAGTAGATCGCGAAACAAAGCCATTCGGCTGATAGAAAAATGCTGCGAGTAACAAGAGTAAGTGAGCGATCGTTAACGCTTTGACAAGATTGAAGTAGTCGCGCCGCTCTTGCCTTGTATCATACAGTTTTTTAGCTGCAATTAACCCGATTTCAGTTGCGAGGATTGGCACAATTGAGAACGGATTATAAGCTGTGTTCCAGGGAGAATCGAGTGGGGTGCCAAGCTTTTCTGCCAAGTGCCATGCTGTGTATAACATTGTGGCATCAAGCGACATCAATGATGTAACACGCAGCCATCTAACACCTGTGCCTCTGCGTAGTCTCGTGAATACGGGGGCGCGGAGATCTAACTTGTTGATTGATAAGGAAGTCGTAGACGTCATTAGCTGCACCTCCACCCTAGAACCTAGGAAAATCTTTTGTTGTCACCATTACACAAGAACTTCATTTAATTTACGGCTTCCCTAGTAATAATTCGGAATATTCATCACTACAAGGTACACTTTTTTACACATCTATTCAATTCGTCTTGAGAAGGTTGTGCAATAAAAAAACACTTATGTGTGAGGGTTTACCGAGACATGGACTTAAGTATGGAAAATAAGTTCCTCGCTTTGTTAACTTTTGTGTGGGAGTAAGATCACTAAACTTTACGTTTACATACAGTTAGTGACTCTATTTGGCAGAATCTCAGACATTTAGTTAAGTTTAGTAAACATACTAGCTTGATTTTATACTTATCGCTACATTTACGACTCTCGTTTTTGTTATTGATTAACGCTGCAATAATAAGAGAAACATGACTTTAATTACCAGGAATGAGGAAAAACAGTGTGTATTGCAAGTCACACTTCACAGAAACTTTAACAAATAGCAGCGTCAAGGAGGATAATTTCAGACCTTCTTCACATACTCTTTACATACAAGCGTCAGCAAACTGTAAATTGCTTAGCTATCGGTTCGCGTTTCTACTCAATTATTCATAAGCTTTCTTGAGTACAACTATATCAAAAGAACTTCAAGAAGAATTTTTTTGCACCTTCCTTAAGAGAGAGCGGTTAAATTGTATTCAACTTATTAAGCTAGCAATTCCCTTCTCTAATATCCCAGATCTTCTGCTGTTGGTTCTGTAGCAAATTTGCTAGTTTTTGCGTGTAATTGATGACGCGCACTCTTCAAAAGTAAGCGTTGTTCGGCGCGGGCGATCGCCTGATATGTTACTTCTACCGCATCAGCTTCGACTGAAATTGCCGTAATCCCCCACTCTACCAAGGAATCGATTAATTCGGGATACAAAACAGGTGCCTGACCGCAGATCGTACAGGGAATGCGTGCTTGTTTCGCTTGTTGAATAATTTGGGCGATCGCGCGCATGACAACCGGATGGCGGGCGTCAAAAGTTGCTAAATTCTCAAAATCGCGGTTAACTCCTAGCAGTAACTGCGTTAAATCGTTTGTCCCAATTGAAACGCCTTGGACTCCAGCCGCAACATATTCTGGAAGCAAAAATAACACCGATGGCACTTCTGCCATAATCCACAATTGAAACTGCGGAGATTGAGTTAATCCGACTTGTTCAACTCGCTGCCGGCAGAAGACAAATTCTTCTACAGTCCGCATAAACGGTAGAAGTAAGTGAATATTATCGTAACCCGCTTGCCGTACCCCTGCTAAAGCGGTGATCTCTAAATCAAATAGTGTTGGGTCTTGCAAATAGCTGACAATGCTATGATCGCCGGAGCCTGTGGTGATCGCTGGATTTGAAAGTAGTTGAAACTCAGGCGATCGCCAATCGAGCGAGCGATAAATTACTGGTTTTGGTGCAAAGGCGCGGGCGAACTGCGTAATGTGTTCTTGCCAAAGTTCGAGTAATTCTGGCTGACGCTGTGGCAACCATCCGAGTATCGATTGACCTTCTAGCATATTTAATACCATAAGCTCAGACCGCAACAAGCCCAAGCCATCTACTGGTAGATTTTGCACTTTATCCAATAGATGCAGCTGACTTAGGTTGAGTAAAATTTGAGTAGCAATTGGCACAGTACGATTTGTTACAGATTTATCGAATTGTCTGTGGGGCTTATTTGATACGAGACGATCGCCTGTTTTGCGGTTGGTTGCTGGTAGCAAAGTCATGGGATGTGATCGCGTTTGATGACTTCTCAGACGGTGAATTTTACCTTGATTTCCATCGAGCTCGATTAAATCATTTGTTTGCAGAATTTGTGTCGCCTTCGCTACGCTGACGACTGCGGGAATTCCCAATTCTCTTGCTAAGATTGCGCTGTGCGAAGTCAACCCCCCGTGTTCGGTGATAAAGCCCGCAGCGTGTTGTAGTAACGGTAGCCAATCAGGTGTGATCGCTGTTGTGACAACAATAACTCCTGGTGGTAAGTGCGGCGTCTGTTGAGGATCACTAACAACATATGCAGGTGCAATCGAACGTCCTGGCGCAGCAGCTAACCCTTGCAGCAATAATGCTGGAGACGGCGCAAGCGGTTGAGGGCGGGTTTCTAAGCCAACTGGAGAATCGCGGTATTGAGTAATCACTAAATGTGGCTCAATGCCTGCGGTTTCTAACGCCCACTCGCACGTGATCGCGGAATGCGTTTCTTGAATGAATTTTTGTCCTAGATGAATTAATTGCTGTAAATTGTGTTGCAAGACATATTGTTGCTGTTGTGCAGCATTGAGTAAATAAACTTGCAAGTCATTTTGGTTGCTCAAAGATGTATGGTGGGTGAATCCTGCTGGTACGGGTAAATTAGTAACACCATACGCAATTGTTTTGTACCCTAGTGTTTGCGATCGCACTGTTCCCGTTGGATCTACCAAGTAAAAATCGGGGATAACTTCGCCGCGGGCGATCGCAAGCCCTAATCCATAACTTGCTTGAATTTCTAATCTGTCGGGTTGACAGTGCAGTATACCAGAGGCGATCGCATTGTGTAATGGCTGCACAAGAAGAGCAACATCAAGTTGCTGTAGATCAATACCAACCCGCCGCCAATAGAATAAATTTCTCGCACTAAATAACTGACTCCAAGTTCGCAGCAAGGCTTGGGCGATCGCTGCGGGATGATTATTACTGACTGGCGATTCCAAAGCATTTTGTAAGTTTTGCGGTATTCCCTCTGGTAAAACAAGATCCGGATGCAAAATGAGTGTTGTCCAACTCTGCGCGGCTGTTGCGATCTTGTGACTCAAATCAACGACTAAAGATTCTTGCGCGATCGCTTGACGTAACTTTTGTGCGACTTGTTGTAGTTGCTGCCAATCATCGATATTGAGTTGAACATAAGCATCCAGCACACCATCAGTTGAACTCAAAAACTGCGCTAAAAACGTTCGCCATGCCAGCGATGATACGACAAAACCTGATTTGACCGGAAAACCGCGCTGTCGCCATTGGCTTAGTTGTAATGCGCGATCACCTACTAAAGTGCGCTGTGAAGGTTGAATTTGCTCCAGCCAGTGTATTTCTTCCACATGTTTAACGTATGATTCGCTTTGGCGATCGCGTTCGATGGCGCGATATGAGATCTTCGGTGACGACATTCTGGAACCTATTCCACAGTGGAAGTTTCACAATAAAAGTCGCTCCGTGTCCAAATCCAACGCTCTTAGCATCAACAGTGCCACCGTGCAATTCTACCAGCTGACGCACAATCGCAAGTCCCAGCCCTAAACCGCTACTTGAGCGCGTCGTTGCGCTTTCGGCTTGGCGAAAGCGATCAAAAACATACGGTAGAAACTCAGGGCTAATTCCAATTCCTGTATCGCTGACTTGAATTTCCACATAGCGATCAATGCAGTTCAGTTTAACTTCAACTTCACCGCCTTCAGGAGTAAATTTCACTGCATTTGACAACAGATTCCAAACAATTTGTTGCAAGCGATCACTGTCACCCCAAACCAACCCAATTTCCTCAGAAGTCGTAGTTTTGATCTGAATTTTTTTGGCTGCTGCCGTTGGTTGTACAGTATTAATCGCAGCTTCAATAACACCTAATATATCAATAGAACGCATCTGTAAATGTAACTGACCGCGCATCAAGCGCGAAGTATCTAAGAGATCCTCAATAAGTTGCGTTTGAATTTTCGCATTGCGTTCAATCACTTCTAGGGCTTTTGCCTTTTTTGCTTCATCTAATTGACGACTCCGCAATAATTGCACCCAACCGAGCATGGCATTTAAAGGCGTCCGTAGTTCGTGTGATACTATAGCTAAAAAGTCATCTTTAAGGCGATTGGCTTCGGCGAGTTCTTTGGCTTGACGGCGTAAAGCAACTTCTAACTCTTTGCGATCCGTAAGGTCAAGCACAAAAGCAATACAAGTATCTTGACTGCCTTCAATAATTGCACCACCGAGTAAAACCGGAATGCGCTGACCATCTTTGCGGATATATTCTTTTTCAAAAAGACGACAAGCGCCAGATGTCCTAATTTCTTGACTTGCTAGTTGATCTAAATGCTGATGTTCAGCTGGTGTCAAATGATCCCAACGCAATCCTGCTTTGAGGTCATTCTGTTCATATCCCACCATGCGTAAAAACGCATCATTGGCTTCAAGAATTTTACCATCTAAATCAGCTGTAATAATGCCGATGATATCGGCTTCAATCAAGCAGCGAAAACGCGATTCACTCGTCCGCAGTGCGGCTTGCGATTTGTACATTTGGGCGACTGCGCTTTGGGCTACCGTTTTGGCGCGGGCTTGCGATCGCGTGAGTCCAAACAACACCAAACTGATCGCCACTCCTCCGAAGAAGATGTATGGTGCTAAGCCTGCTTCGGAGGCACTAGCAAACTCAGGACGTGTTGTAAAAACTAAACTCCAGGTACGTCCTGCAATATTGATTTGTGTTGTTGTTGTTAAGCTGGGTTGATAGTTCTCGTTCTCCTGATGCGAACGATGCAGCAAGTTTTCCGGAGTAATTTCAGTGCCATCGTATACTGTAAAATCTACATAGGAATATTGTTTTTCGCTAACAATATCATTGAGTAAGTCATCTGCCCGAAAAGGGCTATAAATAAATCCTAATAAGGCAGCTTGTCTTTTCTGCACTGTTTTTGTGCTCAAATTGTTTCTGTAAACAGGAAAGTAGATTAAAAAGCCCGCTTGTTTGTGACTATCAATTTCTTGTATGAGTGTGACTTTTCCAGATGCAGCGGCACTACCTGTGTCCCGCGCCCGTTCCATTGCTGCACGGCGAACTTTTTCTGTAAACATATCGAACCCGATTGCGGCTTGGTTTCTGCGGTCTAACGGTTCGAGGTAGATAATTGAATGGTACTCGCTACGCTCGTATTCTGGACGAATCGTTAGTTGTATTCCTTGTTGACGCAGTTCGGTGATGAGAGCATCTTTTTGCGCGGATGTCACTTTCACACTAAACCCGATACCTTGAATTCCTGGATAGCGATCGCGCAGTTCCAATTGTTCTACATAAGCTTGAAAATCAGCGCGAGTCACAGAATCACTCGCTGCAAATAAGCCGCTTCCACTACGTAACAGCGAAATATACGTATCTAAACGATTTTGGATATCATCTTTAGTACGCTCAACTGCATTGTTAAAGCGCAATTGGTCTTTGGTTCTAGCGGTGAGTGAGACATAGTAAGTTGCTATTCCAGTTAGTAGTAAAGTCACTACTAATACAAAATAAGGAATCCAAGGGCGACGTAGTTGATGTAGTTTTGAGGATAAGTGCGGTTCCATGAAGAGTTTGACTCGCGCAAAAGCCTATTTAAGTGGAATTACTTATAAATAAGTTACCAACGGCTTTATGAACTTTTTATAGTATCTATAGTATTCCTTTTGAGGAGATTACTTCATTTGTGCGATATTTAAGCCATAACAAAATACTCAAAAAATCAGGATTTACAAACTAACACATAAATTTTGCGATCGCGTACCTCTAGAGTTGAAACCTCACCTATTGGCATAGTTCTTTGGTTGTATAGAGTTAATTTACCATCAGGTATAAGTTAAATTTGTGATAGTTGGAGTTAAAAAAACTTTGACAAATACCTACTATGTTTCTCCTAGTGACCTAGGAAGTGTCGTCTTTAGGCTCTGTATTGCGCTAATTGTCGGAGCAATCATTGGCTTAGAACGCCAACTACGAAAAAAACCGGCTGGCTTACGAACTCATATGCTTGTCAGCTTTGGTTCGGCCCTCTTTGTACTGATTCCACTGCAAATGGGTATTCATTCAGACACTCCTGACGCACTCAGCCGCGTGATTCAAGGTATTGCCGCAGGTATTGGGTTTCTTGGTGCAGGCGAGATTCTCCGCGCAACGCGCGATCGCGATGGCGAACTTGGAGATATTCGCGGGTTAACTTCTGCTGCGGCGATTTGGGTTTCGGCGGCTTTAGGAGTTGTCGCCGGATGTGGACTATGGCAGCTAGCTCTAATTAGCGCGGTACTCGCTTTACTTGTTCTCAATGTATTTAAGCAAATTGAACGCCGAATTTGATTGAGACACCTGACAACTAAAGTTGCGGCTTCAGATACGAAGTTCACCGCTATGAAGTTTTGAATTTTGAATTGAATTAAGTCTTAAACTCAATACTCTTTACGAGTAATACCATTAAATTCTCCTTACTCCCCTGCTTCCTCTGCTTCCCATTTGTAGTAATCAGGACTTTTACGCAACAGCTACCCCGAACAATCGCGGCTTCATGAGCAGCCGCTTTTTGGAGGGGGTTTGGGGGGAAGCCCCCAAGTCTTGGTTCCTAAGATTGCGTAAGTCATAGTAATTTTAACGTGAAACGGTATAACTCCTCTGCTTCCCTCCACCAAAAGCTCCTGAAGCCTCTGCTTCCTCACCTTAGTCGTGCGTTATCTGTCCTGATTCAACGTGGAGAATTTGAGAGGCTTTGAGCCATTGAGCATCAAACGAGCCTAAGTGCGTAGTTGTAATCAACGTTTGAAAGCGGTCTTGAATGGCATCGAGTAATTGATTTTGGCGGTGAAGGTCGAGTTCGGCTAAGACATCATCGAGTAATAATAGCGGTGATTCGCCAACGACTTCTTCAATCAGTTTGAGTTCCGCAAGCTTGAGCGCGAGAACCAAAGTTCGTTGCTGTCCTTGGGAACCATAGGCGCGCGCGGGTGTTTGATTAATCGTCAACTCAATTTCATCGCGATGCGGACCTACTAAAGTTGTACCTTGGTGCTGTTCGGCGATCGCTCTAGTACCAATTTTTTCCACAAAAGCTTGTTGTAATCCTTCAGGATTTTCATCCCAAACGACATTAGGGGTATATTTCACCTGTAGCACTTCGGTACTGCCACTAATACTTTCATGCCAATTAGCCGCGACTGGAGCCAAAAGCGCGATCGCGCGCGATCGCCTTCTAATGACTCGGATACCAGCGCTGACCAATTGCTCGTTCCAAACTGCTAATTCTTCTAAACCTTGATTACCGACTTCTGCACCTTGAATTTTTTTCAACAAAGCATTTCGCTGGCGTAACACTTGGTTATACTGTTGCAAAATATGCGCGTAGACAGGTTCTAGCTGAATTAACAAAGTATCTAACCAATTACGGCGCTGATCGGGTCCACCACGAACTAAATCGAGATCGAGACTAGAAAACTGGACTGCATTCAGCGTACCCAAAAAGTCCATTTGTCGCCGCATATTTTCACTGTTGAGCGCAACCGTCCGCCTGCCATTGCGCCGTAGCGTTAACGACAAGTCAGTAATACCAGTTTGGCGTTCTAATGTCGCGCTAATTCTGCCGATCAATTCTCCATCGCGAATCAAATCGCGATCGCGCGGACTACGATGCGATCGTAATGTTGCTAGCAGTTCCACCGCCTCTAACAAATTTGACTTACCTTGCGCGTTATTACCTACCAAAATCGTTTTTGGTGCTAAAAAATCAACCCACTGCTCTTGATAGTTACGAAACTGCTGTAGATGTAAAGTTTTTAGGTACATAGTCATTCAGGAAGCAGGGGGCAAGGGGGCTTCAGGTGCTTCAGGAGCAGATAACTGCTACTAATCACTCCTAGTGTCTTTTGACTATACGAAGGAATAACTTTTCTAATTCGACCCATACAAAGAGTAAGGTACTAAAACCAAAGCAAATTGCGAGTTCTAATGGACTGAGCCAGAAAGTATCAAAAAAGGCTCTTAGTGGTGGCACATACACCAGCATCAGTTGCAAGATTGCTGTGACGACAACCGCTGCGAGTAAATAACGGTTTGAGAAAGGATTTAATTCGATTGTTAATCTTGTGTTAGAACGAACGGCTATTGCATGACCCATTTGTGCTAAACACAAGGTCGTAAATACCATTGTTCGCCAAGTTCTAGGATCGCGAGGATATTCAGGTGTATGCGTATGGTAGTAAGCCCATACCATCAAGGTAATCGAAATAATCGCAAAAATAATGCCGATACGCACCATGTAAAATCCTAGCCCGCGCGCAAAAATACTTTCTCGCGGACTAAACGGAGGGCGTTTCATCACGTCTGGTTCGGCAGGTTCTACTGCTAAAGCAAGCGCAGGTAAACCATCAGTAACTAAATTCATCCACAAAATCTGTAGTGGACTCAACGGGACGCCACCTAAACCAAGCAATGGCGCAGCGGCAATTGTTAAAACTTCGCCGATGTTACTGCCAAGAATGTATTTAATAAATCGGCGAATGTTCGTATAGACAACTCGACCTTCTTCGGTGGCGGCGACAATAGTTGCAAAGTTGTCATCAAGCAGTACCATGTCACTGGCTTCTTTACTGACATCAGTACCAGTAATTCCCATCGCAATACCGATATCAGCTTGTTTTAAGGCAGGTGCATCATTAACACCATCACCTGTCATCGCCACAACTCTACCGCGTCGTTGTAGCGCTTGGACAATACGTAATTTGTGTTCTGGGGAAACTCGCGCGTAAATGCTGACAAGATCAACTTGTTTTTCAAGTTCGGGCTGGCTCATGTGTTCTAATTCTTGACCTGTAAGGACGCGATCGCCTGACTGCGCAATTCCTAAATCGGTGGCGATCGCTTGTGCGGTTAATTGGTGATCTCCGGTAATCATTACAGGGCGAATTCCAGCATCGCGACAACGTGCCACAGCTTCGCGGACTTCAGGACGTGGGGCGTCGAGCATTCCCACTAATCCTAGCCAAACTAATTCGCGCTCGGATGTGTCTTCAGAACCTTCGTCGGGTAACGTGGCAAGTGGCTTATAAGCAAAACCTAGGACTCTTAACCCTTTACCTGCCATTGCATTATTTTGCGCGAGAATTTCTTGGCGTTGAGCTTCGGTGAGTGGTATCGAGCGTTCGCCGCAATGAATTTGAGTACAACGTACTAATGTTAACTCAGGTGAACCTTTTGTAAACATTAAATAAGATCCAGTATTATCAAAAGCCAAAGCATTTTGTGCTTCGTGCTTGGTACTGCAAATGACGCTCATGCGCTTGCGTTCCGAAGAAAAGGGAAACTCTGCCACACGCGGTAATCGTGCTTCCCATTGGTCTTTTTCTATGCCTGCTTTACCCGCAAGCGATAGTAGCGCGCCTTCGGTTGGATCTCCTAGAATAATCCACTGCGATTGTTCTTGCTGTAAAACCGCGTCGTTACACAAAGCACAAGCGACGAGCAAAGCATGAAGTACCGGATATTCGCTAACTTCGATGTTTTGATTATCTAGCAGAAACTGCCCATGAGGAATATAGCCTTCGCCAGTGACTTGAAAGTATTTATCGTTAGCATAAACGGCTTGCACCACCATCTTATTTTGTGTCAAAGTGCCCGTTTTATCCGAGCAAATTGTCGTGACACTGCCCAAAGTTTCGACCGCTGGTAGTTTGCGAATCAACGCTTGACGACGTACCATGCGCTGTGTTCCGAGTGCTAAGGTAACAGTAATGACAGCGGGTAAACCTTCGGGTACGACAGCAACCGCCATACTCAACGAGACTTCCAGCAATTCATTGAAGTTACCAAAGTCAAGATTTGCTGGGTCGAAATTACTGTTTTGCAGGACGCCACCCACGACCACTAAAGCAACTAACACGAGTGATCCACCAACTAGCACATTCCCTAGGTGTGACATCCGCTGTTGCAACGGTGTTGGTTCGCTTTCTACCGACTGAATCATTGCCGCAATGCGTCCGAGTTCAGTTTGCATCCCTGTACCCGTTACAATTGCCTTGGCGCGTCCTTGGACAACTTCAGTGCCTTGAAATACCATATTGAGGCGATCGCCGATTCCCGTATTTTCCTGAAGTTGAATATCTGCTTGTTTTTCAATCGCTTGGGCTTCTCCGGTCAGCGCGGCTTCGCGGACTTGTAAGTTTTGTTCTTCAATCAAGCGCGCATCGGCGGCTAGCTGCACGCCTGCTTCCAAGAGCATAATATCTCCTGGGACAAGTTCTTTGGCTTCGACTTCAACAATTCTGCCGTCACGGATCACGCGTACTAATGGCGCGGAAAGGCGCTTGAGCGCGGCTAAGGCTTTCTCAGCACGACTTTCCTGCAAATAGCCAAGGATACCGTTGAGGACTACAATTAAACCAATCGCGATCGCATCTTTGGGAAATTCATTATCCTGCAAGTCTAAAAATGCTGATATAATCGCCACCGCAATCAGCATCACTAACATGATGTTTTTGAATTGATCGAGAAAAATGACCCAAGAACTACGACCACCCGTTTCTTGCAGTTCATTGAGTCCGTATTTTTGCAATCTTTGTTGTACTTCTTCCGAGGTTAAACCCGTTGAGCGATCGCTAGCTAATAGCTGTAAAGTCTTATCAACATCCAAGGCGTGCCAAACAGGTGTTGAATTAGGCAGAGAATGTGCAGACATGAAATAGCTCTCGGCAAAGGAGTATAGACATTAATCATAGATTAGCTACTACCTTTGAGCTATGTGTATGGCAACTTATCTTCAAAGCATCACTCTAGACTTAGTTCTTTGGCAAGACGGCAAGGTATGCGATCACGATTTAGTCTGGGTGAACTACTTGCAAATTCATGCTTTGAGTAAAGGGTAAAAATAAATGTAACGTCAAGCCGGTAATTAATTAAGAATAATTACTCCCCACTATCCGTTTCCAAAATTAGCAAGGTGTCATTTCTAAATTAAAGCTGATTATTTAATGTGTAGTGTTCTTGCTAAACAGTCAGAATTTCTGTTACGCATTTAGCATTAAACTGAGTTCTGTATAGCCAGATTAGTACAGGCTGGAGTTTCTTGGGGTGTCTACTCAAATTTTTGTAAATTAAAGCATTCAGGCATTCGGCAAAGGCTTATTTATTGTGTCTATGACTTCCGCAACACCCACTTCTTCTACCAACCTACGGCGAACTATCCGACCAATCGGCGCTGCCGCACTGCATGGCATCGTGTTTGTTGACAATAAACTTATTGCTATTGATCCGGTTAAAGGACATCTACTACAAATCGATCCTACCAACGACAACACAACAATCATCAATCCTCACGCGACTTTCGAATTTGTCGATGTCACAGGAATATCTTGGTGGGAGAACACACTCTGGTTGGCACGTGAAAACACAGTGTATTTTTGCCAGCTAAATGATTTTAAGTTACAAGAGTTCGTGACCTTACCCTATCCGGCGAATGGGATTGCTGTGTGGGCATCAACAGTTTACGTAACGTGTCAAAAAACTGGTTATATTCTCATTTTTGACCGCGAAACAAAACGTCAAATTACGCAGTTTTACGCGCCAGGAGTCGGGGTAGAAAATATCACCGTTCGTGATGAAGAGTTGTGGGTTTGCGATACAACAGAACAAAGCGTTTATTGCCTAGAACGCGCCACTGGAGATATCAAGTTTAGCGTGTTGACTCCTTTTGCTTCGCCTACGGGCATAGCATTTTATGCTCATCAAGGTGGAGAAACGCTGTATGTTGCGTATGCTGACGAAGAAGCCTACATCCGCGATAATCCCAACGCCGACCCATCGCATGAATTAACGTATCGCGATCGCACGTTTGTCCATCCTTTATATTATTACTACAATTCCAACGAACACTATGCGCTGTCGAATGGCTACTTGCTGGAGATGATCTATGCGGAGGAAATTGCTCCGTTAGAAGATGTTCATGCCTTAAAGCAAGTTGAGTGGCGCATTGCTTTACCAGCAGAAACTGACCGTCAAAAAGTCAAACACGTTGAACCTATTGGTTTACCCTTTACCGAAGAAGTTGTAGAAGGACAGCGCGTCGCTGTCTTTAAATTTGATAGTCTGCAACCGAGTGAAAGACATATCTTTGGCTGGAGAGCATTAATCGAGGTACGCGGTATCAAATATCGTCTCACTCCTAGAGACGTTGAAGATCTCCCTAACTTATCAACGGAATTTCAATCGCGGTACTTGGTTGATGATGATGAATTAGCGATGGATCAGCTAATTGTCCGTCGTGCGGCGAAAGAAGCAATTGGAACCGAAACGAATCTTTTGCGTAAAGCTTACAAAATTCGTAACTATGTTTACGATGAATTGTCCTATGGTATCAAACCACACATTGATACGCCCGATGTTGTTTTAGATCGTGGTATTGGTTCCTGCGGCGAGTACGTTGGGGTTTTACTCGCGCTGTTAAGGCTTAATGGTATTGCGTGTCGCACAATCGGTCGCTATAAGTGTCCTCCTTATGCCGAACAACGGGGCGTTCCGCTACAACCAGACTTTAACCATGTTTGGTTAGAATTTTACGTACCAGGGTTAGATAAGTGGTTGCCTATGGAATCCAATCCTGATGATGTGGTAGAAAACGGTCCTTATCCTTCACGCTTTTTTATGGGATTAGCTTGGTATCACATCGAAATTGGTAAAGGTATATCATTTGAAACAATAACAAGCAAAGGCTTGCCACTCGAAGAAATTTCACTTGGTGATATTGCCATCAACCACATCCGCTTTACCATTTTTGAAGAATTGCCACCGCTGTGAAATATGGCAGTAGACGTTGACCTCCGACCTCTGAACCCTGACCTCGACTATATTGTAAATTTGAATTGCTCTTACGCTTTATTCCGTATCCCTCACGCTAAATTTTGTGTTAAATTAGCAGCCGTGAGTCAGATTCGGTTGAAAGCTTTGTTTTTGCTACAGAACGTTTTCTGTGTTGACGGGCATATCTCCGAAACTGGAGCTTTACAAACGAAATTGATTTTTGGAGATATTGAATGTCGATCTACGTAGGTAATTTATCCTACCAAGTTACCCAAGAAGATATCCTTGCAGTTTTTGGAGAGTACGGCAACGTCAAACAAGTTCAAGTTCCCACTGATCGCGAAACCGGTCGTCCACGTGGTTTTTGTTTTGTGGAAATGTCTTCTGAAGCCGAAGAAACCGCAGCGATTGAGGCTTTAGATGGTGCTGAATGGATGGGACGTAGCTTGAAAGTTAACAAAGCGAAGCCGCGTGAAGACAAAGGCAATCGTTATCGTGACAATCGTGGTAGCAGCAACGGTAAGTTCTCGCGGGGACGTTATTAAGTAAGAGTAAGCGGGGGCTAGTGGTTAGTGACTAGAGCAGAACTAGAGGCTAGTGTATCAATACAATAACTTCACTGAGTGTTATTAGTTCTTGCTCTAAAAGCTTCTCAGGGCTATAGCTTCCTTTGCTTTCTCTGCTCTATAACTGACCTCTAAGCTATGTTTTAGATCAACCTAAAGCCGCATTACAATTAGATTAGTTGTATTCAGAAAGGAGCAATAATGACCCAAGTGGTTCTAGGAGAAAATGAAGGTATTGATTCAGCTTTGCGGCGATTTAAGCGCCAAGTTTCAAAAGCTGGCATTCTCGCAGATGTGAAATATCATCGGCATTTTGAAACACCGCAAGAAAAGCGTAAGCGTAAAGCAGTAGCAGCGCGGCGGAAAAGACGTTTTAGATAAGATGTTTTGTTACCAGTCGTGCTTGACTTCATTGAATTCGGTAAGCTACTGGGAAAACATCAAAAGTATTCATTAGTGTAAGTGAAAAAAGCGGATTTTGTGATCGCAAAGTCCGTTTTCGCTTTTATTGAGTAAGCTAAGAATCTTGCGTCGCAGCAAGATCAACTGTGTTATAGCGATTCATTGCTGTTTCTACTCCCTGCTTTAAACACAATTCAACACAGTCAACTATTAATGGTAAAAGTTTAGATACTACTTGATTTTCTGTTGTAGAGAATCGCCCTAAAACATGCGAAATGGTATTACCGTTATTGCTAGCAGCTTGGTGCGGCTTACCAATGCCAATTCGTAGACGGGGAAAGTTTTGCGTACAGAGGTGGGCAATCGCGCTTTTCATGCCATTATGTCCCCCTGCTGAACCTGATAGACGCAACCGGATTTTCCCAACAGGTAAATCCATATCATCGTAAATCACTAAGATTGATTCAGGAGGCAGTTTAAACCAATCAACAACCGCACGAATTGCCTGTCCTGAATTATTCATGTAAGTTAGCGGCTTAAGTAAGCGAATTTTTTCACGGTTTGGGCTAACGCCTTCGCCAAATTCTCCCTGAAATTTACGATTTTCTGATAACGGTATTTTCCAGGAACGTGCCAAAGCATCCACAGCCGCAAAGCCGATGTTATGTCGAGTTTGTTCGTATTTTGGTTCTGGATTTCCCAATCCGACAATCAGTTGCGGGATAACCACTGATTGTGGAGTCGCTTTTGTCATAACTAGCTTGTTTGTATTCGTCTCAGATCCCAAGCTTAACTTTGTGAGGACGAAGTTGTGTTATTTTCTGAAGTTTCAGCCGCAGCGATTTGCTTTGGTTCTAGTTGTGCGGTTGTCTGTACAGCTTGCTCAATTTGTTCAGCTTCGCGCTTGAATTCATTTTCAAATTCTTTAGAAGCTTCTTGAAAACTACGGACTGCTTTACCCACACTGCGACCAATCTCTGGTAGTTTCTTAGGACCAAAGATTAACAGCGCCACAATCATAATGACAGCCATTTCTGGCAAACCAATTCCAAAAATATTCACGCTTCAGTTCTCCTTTGTTTAAAAACCAGGACTCCTCTTTTGGGCAATATGCCTGATTTTACCAGTCACTCACTACCCATCCAGTATAAAACTTCAAAAAAAACCCGGTTGAACCGGGATTAAATGGGTGTTTCCCGCTTTGTTACAAGAGGAATTAGCCACCTATGTTTGTCCAATCTGGAGAAATATCTGGTCTTTCAAAGAGTAGAGAAGAGTTGTAGATTTGCAGAATAATCAGCAGAAATACGAAAAATAACACCATAAATACTGCCATCAGTGGCGTTGTTCCCCATCCACGGGTCACTTTACCATATTCAGAATTCAAGGGTTTGAGAATATCTCCCAACCAAGTCCGTTGTGCCATGAGTCACCTTAAGATTCGTTGCAACAGCATTTTTTAATCTTCTGTAATATTCTATAGGAATAGCACTCATAATTTTAATCTAGCCCATGGAACCCGCAACAGTTCTTAGCATTTCTCTCGCTGCTATTGTTATCGCGATTACAGCGTTGTCAATCTATACCTCGTTTGGTCCTCCTTCTAAGGAGTTAAGCGATCCTTTTGAAGACCATGAGGACTAAGACTTTGGCATAAAGTACGAAAGAGCTATTGTAGTGAATTTTGCTGCGCTACGGTAGCTTTTTTACTGTAAATGAGCAAATCTTCCAAGGTGAAATTTGGTAAGTTGGCTCCAATAATTTATTGTTAGTGGTTCGTTCTAACAAATCAACAGTTTCCTCCAAGGCGAGATCTAAATCACTGTTAAAAGATAACTGTGCCGCTTCTCCGTTACATTCGTAGCAGCGTAAAATCCATTTTTGAGAATTGTCTTCTGACTGTTTAAACGCCGTCAAAATCAGGTTATCTGCTGATAAATCAAGAAAACAGCCTACTGGTAGTAAGTATTTTGAAACGCGATCACCTTGTGACACTAACACCACCTGTAGCGGAGAATTTAACTCATATCCGCGTCGTACTGTCTGGGCTTGTTGCCAATTACCTTGATGCGGATAAATCGCATACGTGAATTGATGATTTCCGCGATCTGCGTTTGGGTTTGGCCATTCTGCACCACGCAGTAACGTTAAGCGTAATTGATGAGGCTGGCTATCGTAGCCGTATTTGCAATCATTTAGTAAACTCACCCCATAATCATCCGTACTTAAATCTGCCCAGTGTAGCGCTGGTACTTCCCATTTAGCTTGTTCTGCTGGTGTTTCTGGCTTAGTAGTCCGCTGAATTGCACCGCAAGGAATTTCATAGGTTGCATAATCAGCTTCAAGGTTGAAAGGAAAAGCCGCTTTTACTAAAACATGACGCGATCGCCAGTTGACAGTAGTCTCTATTTTCAACAACGGTGAACCTGCTTGCAGCACATAATCTTGACAAAATTCTGATTCTCCGAGTTGACGCACAACGCGAATGCGACTTTGAATGATGCCTTGCTCTAGCCACTGAATTGATACAAGTTGCGCTGGTGGTAAAGGATGCTGTGCATAGTTGGGGTCAATGTTCCATGCATCCCAGTATTGACCACTATCGGTAAATCCTTGCAGTTGATTACCTCCGTCGGAATGCAATATCTCGCGATCGCACGTCTTATCAAAAACACTCTTCAAATTTCCGTTTTCACAATCAACAATGACCCGTAAAAATTCATTTTCTAGCGTCCCATCTTCAGTTTTTTTTCTATTATCAGAGTAATACTCAGCACCTGATATAATTTTTATATTATTGCCTTTTTCTTGCTCATTTTTTGTTGTATTATTTAATACATCGGTAGAAGGAGCTATAAACTTAAGTGCTACTAACCAAAAAACACGATAACCTGTAGCAGGAATATCCTTAGCTCTAAATAATAGTGATCGAGCAGCAAGAATTTGGCAAGGTAGCTGATTTCCGTCTAAGTCGCAAACAAGCCAGTCTTGTGCATCAGGTAATGTCACGCTCACAACCTCAGAACGTTGCCAGTTGAGCGAATTAAACACAACTAAAGGTTGAGCGTCAGGATGCGGAGGTGGCGGTAATTTAATTTGAGATGCGATCGCACTTAACGACTGCTGAGTAATTTCTGCGGTAACTTGTTCAACTTCTTCCCAAGTTAGGTTAACCTCGGCGTAGACTTCAGGAATTGAAGAACCAGGGAGAATATCGTGAAATTGGTTAAATAAAACTTTCTTCCAAGCAGCTTCTAATTGAGCTTGAGGATAAACGAAGCCAGTCGCGATATTAGCTAGTGCGGCAAACAATTCTGCTTGATATAGTAATCCTTCACAACGGCGATTCCAGCGCTTTTGATCCGCGTGTGTGGTGTAACAACCGCGATGAAATTCGAGATAGAGTTCATCTTGCCAGATAGGGAGGGGTGAGGAGCGAGGAGAGTGGAGCGAGGGGCAAAAGGTGTCTTCTTCAATTTGAGAACTATTGCGGATTTGCTGAAGATATTTTTCTGCTGTGGTAAACCTCAGTTGGGGAAAGAAAGCAGAATTCTGCCATCTTTGGGCGACTTCTAACATATCGCGAGTCGGACCACCACCGTGATCACCGACTCCAGGAAGCCAGAGTGAAGATTTGAAACTTGTTTGCTGTTCCCACTTGCAGGCATAAGTCGCCATTTTGATCGGGTCAATACCTTCACCAATCGGCGCAGACATGAGACTTAATATTGTGCTTCCATCAGGCGATCGCCACCAAAAAGCACCATAAGGAAACTTTGTTGTATCGTTCCAGAGTAACTTTTGCGTGACAAAATACTCAATTCCGGCTTGCTGAAAAAACTGCGGTAACGTAGCGCAAAAACCAAAACTATCAGGTAGCCACGCTACTGTAGAAATTGCACCAAATTTGTCTAAAACATAGCGTTGACCGTACAATAGCTGACGGACAATCGATTCACCACTGACTAAATTTAGTTCAGGTTCTACCCACAATCCGCCTACTATTTCCCAGCGCCCAGCATTTACTTGTTGTTGAATTGCAGCGAATAAATCAGGACGATGTTCTTCGATCCAAGCATAAAGCGCAGGTGTAGAATGACAAAATATTAATTCTGGAAAATCTTTTTGGAGATTGAGAACCGAAGTAAATGTCCGTTGTGCGGCTTTCCAAGTATCACTAATTGCCCATAACCAAGCTAAATCAAGGTGTGCATGACCGAGAAGTTGAATTTGGCGTTGCTTAATCTCTTGTGCTAAGTATTGCACCGAAGAACGAACGGTAAGCAGTGATTCTGTAAATGCGTGCTGATCAGGTAGAATTGACCAATCAATTTCTGCAAGCGCTATCGCGAGGATTGATAATTTTTCAGGATAGAAGGTTTCTAAGTAACGTTGTAAAACCGCGAACTCGTCAGCAATAAAACCTGGTTCAGGATAGGCGGTGTCGGTAGATTCATAAACGCAAAGCGATCGCACTAAAGCCCCAGCATCGTGATTTGGACTGACTAAGCGTAAAGTTACTGTAATTTCTTCGCCTGGTGTGACTGCTGAACTGAGCAATACGCGCGTTGAACAATCAAATAAGTCGCCTTCCTGGACAAGTTGACCATTAATATAAATTTGTGCAGCTTCCGCCCACCAGGTAAGCGCTAAGCGCAAACTTAAACCTGCAATTGGATACCCTGATAAATCATTGGGAATGACAAATTTTTGGGTTAACCACAGTACTTTTTGCCCCGCTGACCAAGCAATGTGTTCTCTAGCATTAAGTTTTACTTCAGCTTGTGGTGTTACTTGCGATTCATCTAAAATTCGCCAACGTGCTTGAACATTGACTTGAGTACAACCACGAAGTTTCTCAATAAGAGAAATTGAGTTGCTATAAGTTTGAGTCGCTGTAGAGGTCATATTTTCGATAAAATCAGATTGTTTAATGAGTAAGTAACAATTAACGTAACGACAAGGCTGGTCACTGGTAATTGGAAAAATACTTATTAACAATTACCCATCACCCATTACCCAAACCTAATCCATATTATGTCTTCGGCTTCTGGTCGCTATCAAAGCAAACTCTTCAATTTTATTCACCAGCAATCGCGGCGGTTTACACAACAATGCGATCGCGCTTTTCGCCAAATTCAATTTGCCACCAGTTGGATAGCACCAGCCGTCTTGTATCCCTTCTACGCTCTATTTCAGTCAACACGGAAGCTTAAATTTTCTCCAAAGCCAGCGTCACCACAACTACAAGCACATCAGCCAGAGTCTTCTTTGCATTCCAGCGCAGATACGCCAATTCAGCAAGTATTGCAGCTATTTGAAACACCTGCTGAAGAAATGACGCCGATTCAGCCAGATGAGCAACCCCAATCAAATATCTTTGCTTGGTTCTCGCCGCAAATCATTCACTTAGCCCAACAGACTAAAGAATTATTCCACCCAAATCGCCAAGATACAAAAGTTTCACCTGTAGAGTGGATACCTATTGCTGCACAACTAAAGAATAATCGACGAGTGATTCGTGGAATTGCGACTGGGCTTGCAAATCGTAACTTAGTCTTAGTCACAACTGAAAATGAAATTCTTGATGTTTTTACGCCACAACAGCAGGAACAACTACAAGCCAAGATTGAGGGAGAAGTCGCAACCTACTGGCGCTGTCAGCGTTTAGCGTATGCTTCTCAAATGTCAACACAACTTAACGGTGAGACAAATCCAAGTAGTTTACTTACTCAAGCAACACCGCTGAATTTACTTGATCGCGTTCTTGCCGAAATCGAATCCCATTCTTTCGCACTCACTCAATATTGGCAAAATCAATTAAATAGTAGAACTATATTAGCAGATAAAACAAATCAAAACAATATTGAATCGGATAATTCTACAAGTCAAATACGAATTCAAGCTTTAATTTGGGCAGCAATTGATTTCTTTTTTGGAAATGGTAGTAACACAAAACTAGGAAAAGACACGTCAGCAACAAAATCTTTGCAATTCTCCAGTACGCAACAAAAAAGAATACCACATCGCCCTGTGTCTCAATTACCTAGTGTTTCATTACCTACCATTGAAGATCCTTGGTTATCGCTGAGTGACTTATTCAAAGAAGTAGAATCAGAAGCCCAAGTACAAACAATAGCATTTACACAAACATCAAATAAAGTTCTTCCTGAGAATAAAACAAGTGATTCTCTCCGCAGAAAATTAATCAACGGTTGGCAAAGATTCAAGCCAAAAATAAATGCAGTGACTGCGTTAGTAAAACTAAGACGAACAAGCGCGATCGCTTCTGTAACTTCTGAACCATCACCGCCAACTAATCCCGCACAAATTAACCCTACTTCTGAGTGGATCGATGTTTCGGCGATCGCTGTGGGTTATGTTAAACATCCTTTAGAGCAAGTCCTCGAATGGTTAGACCGCGCTATGCTATGGCTAGAAAAATTGTTATTCAAATTTTGGCAGTGGTTGCAGCGATTTGATATCAGAAAGAAGGCTCAAAGGTCAGAGATCAAGTACTGAACATTTTGGTGTCTCTAAATTCTCTCATCTGACTCCTGACCTCTTTTAATTTAGCTATCGACTGTAATAACCGGAATCGGACTCATTTCTAAAACGGCTTGTGAGACAGAACCAAGAATGACTTCTTCCCAAGTGCGGTGTCCCCGTTTACCGATAACAATATCTGTGACTTGACGTGCTTCGGCGACTTGAACGATCGCTTCTGGAACCGCACCAGATTGCGTGAGAAACTCATAGCGAATATCTGCAAGAAGTTGATTTGCTTTGCTTTTTAGTTCATCTAAGGCACGTTTATCTCCTAAGTTATCAACGTACAACACAATTACTTCACCGTTGCTGCGTCGTGATAAATCAGCCGCTTTGCGGAGGACTTGAATTGCCAGTGGAGAAGTATCTATTGCAGCTAAAAACACCGGACGACCTGTAACCGCAACTTTGGTCGGATCGACTTCGCCTTTTTCTAAAAGTTTGGGTGCGAACACTTGCGTTGCCCATGCACCAATGGGAGCCGTTGTCAAGATCGAAAGCGCGGCGATCGCCAAAATTATTTCGCCACCTTCAATTCCTGCGGCTAAAGGTAATGCACCAATTGCGGCTTGTACTGTCGCCTTTGCCATATTTCCTGGAAGTAAGAACACCTTTTCTTTCCAAGTCCAGTTACTGCCTAAGGTAGAGAAATACCAACCAATTCCACGACCAATAACTAAACTAAGTGTTAAAAGTAACAACCCAGGTAGCAAGATATTTCCTAACACCTGAAGCTGAATAGTTGCTCCTAGTAATACAAATAAGACAATCTCTGCTATTGTCCACAATATGTCAAATCCACCGCGAATCAAACGTGCTAGGGGTGCATCAAATTCAATTAAAAAGAACCCCATTGCCATCACAGCAAGATAACCAGAATAGTAGGGAAAGACTTCCGTAAAAAGCACAAGAAATAATGCTGCACCTGCTGCAATAATCATGTCTTGAACAATATTGCGCGTCCAGTTTTGTTTAACCAGTACTAGCACCAATAAGCGAGCAAAAAGAAAACCTGCTGCTAGTCCTAAAACAATTTCTAGAACTACCTGAAACGGTAAAAGTTGTAAAGGAGTTAATGTAATAATCCCAAAAAGTGTGATTGCTTCCTCTCCCTGCTGCCCTAAAAAGTTAAGTAATAAGCTAAATACGAGCAAAAGTAAAACATCAGACAGCGCACTTCCGGTCAAGATTGCATCGGGTATTCCTTTAGCGACTCCCCAACCCAAGCTTTTCAGCCGCAACATTCCTGGTACAATAACTGCGGGTGATTCGGCTCCGACAACACAGCCTAACAGTAAGCCAGTCAAAAAATCAAAGTTAAATATAAACATCGACAAGAAAGCAACAACGACTGCTTCTGTTGACGCGGGGAGAAACCCTAATCTTAATGCTACGGTTCCTTGTTGTGCTAGCTTTTCTCGGTCTAACCCTAGTCCTGCCTTCATCAAGATAATCGTGACTGCAACTAACCGCAAGTCATCAGCTGCACCTATAACTTCAGGACTAATAAAATCTGCGAATTGCGGACCTATGGCAATGCCAACCAAAATCATACCAATTAGGGGTGGTGCTCCTAATCGTCGGGCAAGTTGTCCCGCAAAAAAGCCCATGAATAAAATCCACAACGCGCTGGCTAACACTTCTTTCTCCTTCAAAAAAATACAACGATGATGTTGCCAGGAGTAAGAGAAGCGTTAACAGCAGTAGCCCTACCCTCTGGCAAGCCAGACTAGTAGGAGCCATCAGCCTGATCAATAGGCGGTTAGGGTGAGCTCCATCACCCAGTTCAGAAGCAAGAATAACACAATTTTGTTCGCACTTCACCTAAAACGGCGATCGCACGTCAGAACCTGAGAAAGGATCTGTACCACCTACCCAGTTAAAATCACTGATTCTCAAAGTCAGCGAACCCAACTCTAATGCTGGATTATAGCGAAGGACAACGCCATAAGTACGGCGACTGTATTCGAGAAAATAGTCAGTACTCAGTTCTTGACCTGTATCGACATTAATCGAAGTCTGCACGCCAAGGCGAAACGGTCCATAAATTTGCTGCGTGATTCCGGCGGACAAAATTCGCGTATCAGCGGTGCGATCAAATAAAAACGGCGATGAACCGCCCAAGAGCCCTTGAGAATACGCAAGATTAAAGCCGGTATAGTCTAAATACGGTCGCGAGAAATTACCAAACTGCCCTTGAATGCCAATTGTTCCGGTTAACAAGGTTTGTTGGTCGCCATTACTATAAAAACTCGCATCACCGCGCACGCCACCGTATACTTGCACGTAAGGAACGATCGGCGTAGGTGTATAACGTAATCCTTGGGTTGCGGTTGCGGGTAAAGGAGTTCCTTGCCAAAGCAAGAATCCACGACTGAGTGCTGCACTACCTTGCAAGCGACCTAATGATATGCGATTGTTGTTCCGATCCGGTTCGAGTAAATCAATGCGATCGCTATCAGCAGTAATATATTGCGCCCCCGCTTGATAGCTAAGATTAAATCCAGTGTCTCCGATGGGAATGACTGGCGAAGTCACAATTCCACCGATACTACTACGTACTGTCTGATAGCCCAACGAACCGTTATACAAGCGATCGCGATAACTATACTCTACGGTTAAGCCATGCGGTCGTTCCAGAAGATTCACGGGGGTTCGCAGCCGCAAACTAGCGCGTAAGTTGTCTGCAATATCCGTGAATCCTGGAAGTACTGCTAAGCCTGTCAGCGTTGTTTGTGGTCCTAAAGTCGCATCTAAGCTACCGCGTACGCCAAAGAGATCGGGGCTAAAAATATTACCGCCGCTTTCGGTTATCGCTTGTTGCACAAAAACCTGTGGTGTGACACTAACGCGCACTGCTTCGCTATCAATAACATTGAAACTGCGTTCAACAAATAGTCCCCCGCGATCCTCGCTATCGTAACCCAAGTTAACTAATCCTGGCGTCACTTGCCGTTGGCGGCGGTCAATCACTTGTTCGTTGCGCGGAATTGGGATAGAGAAACCTTGGTCAAAAACTAAGCGTTGTCCGGTTGTTCTAATGCGATCGCGTGAGGGTGTCTCGCGTGTCAATGTTACTGTATCCGCGCGTAACTCTAACTCTGGAGGCGAGAACGGATCGTTGGTGATGCTAACATTTGTTGCTTGCCAACCTTGAGGATCGAAGTTAATTGTGTCTGCTTCAACGCGCAAGCGGCGGATCTCGCCTCCTTGTTGTGGTAAAGGTACGCCACCAAATCCACGATCTGAACCTGCGGTAATTCCTACACCACCAGGGCTTGTGACTTGTTGTAGCGGTTGATTGGCGGTGATGCGATCGCTGAGTGGTCGTGGCGCGATTCCCCCAGCGGTGACATCTGTCGGTAAACTTGGTGTAAAATCTGCTCTGGCGGTGGGAATAAAAACTTCGCCACTCGCATTCAGTACATTTCCTGTATCTTGAACCAAGTTGTAGGTAAAGCGATCGCCGCGTATCACTTGTTGTCCGCGTGTCAGTGCAACATTTCCTTCGCCGACGCCGATGAGATTTTCTAAATTCACCTGAAGGCGATCCGCATCTAACACCGTGCCATCATACCGCAGCAAAACATCACCTTCTGCTGTGACAATCTGCCGCTGAGCGTCGTATTCTTGATAATTTGAATTCAACTCGATGATGCGATCGCCACCTGTTGATGCTGGTGCAGGTTGACTTGGTGCCGGCAGTGGCGTTTGCACTGGTTCTGGTGCTGCTGGCGCTGGTGCACTAAAATCTAGTGTTCTTAAGTTATTATTACTATTTTCTGGTGCTTGAGCAATTGTCTCACTGGCAAATTTTTTTAACTTCGCGATCATGTGATCACGATTTTCAACGTCACTAACTGGTAACGGTGGAATTGAACTAGAGGAAGCTTCTGGCGCAGTATTATTTTGCTCAACTCGATAGCCAATCGAAACAGCACCGCCCAAAAGTGTAGCGTCTTTGGCTGCGGCTAATTGCGATCGCACCGATGATGAAGTTGAAGAAATTGCCGTAGACGACAAATGGACAACATGATGCGGTTCAGGGGGCGGTGCTGCGTGAGTCATATTTGAGTCAAAATAAGCAAACAGACAGCCCAGTGCATAACCTCAAGCGCACTTTTAACCCGTCAGCATTAAATAAATTCAACTGAACTTGTGCCTTTGAGTCTACGGCATCTTGTTGTGGTTATTCGAGATCCCGCCGACCAGGGTTACGTGCTGGGTCATTGGACAAAAAGCCAAAGACAAATATACCAACGAAGAAGGTAACAACTATATAGACAACAATTTTAAGAGTCAACATAAAACTATCTCCAAGTATGAGAAGCTAAAGGAAACTGCAATGCGCAGATAGTCCTTTTCATCATACCCAAATGTCGTCCCTTTTTTTGGTTGATATTGTTTGACTACCTGCAAATTCTGACGTGAGTTTGATGTTAAGGTTTCACTATAGCAGGGGTCAGAGGTTAGGGTTAAACGATTGCGATCGCTTTATCCTCGGTAAAGTATTTATCGTTGCCAACTTGCGGCAGAAGTAGTTAAACAATTTTTTAATAACCAAATACATATCTGCTATTTTATGCAACCAATTTACACATTCAACGTCTCGCCAGCTTTGCCGCCTCATTTAGAAAAACTGCGGCAGCTTGCCTACAATATTCACTGGGACTGGAACACCGAAGCTAAAGACTTATTCCGCCGCTTAGATTTAGACCTTTGGGAATCGAGTCATCACAATCCTGTTTTGATGCTAGGAACCATTAGTCAAACACGGCTGCAAGAAGTTGTGGAAGACGAAGGCTTTCTCGCACAAATGGATCGGGCGGCGCGTCAATTGGAAGAATATTTGCAAGAAGGAACTTGGTACGAAAGAAATCGAAGCCAGGAATCAGAATGTTATGCGTATTTTTCCGCCGAATTTGGCTTAGTTGATTGCTTACCAATCTATTCTGGAGGTTTGGGCGTTTTAGCAGGCGATCACCTCAAATCAGCTAGCGATTTAGGATTACCACTCGTAGGAGTTGGGCTACTGTACCAGCAAGGCTATTTTGCGCAGTATCTTAACCCTGATGGCTGGCAACAAGAACGTTACCCGATTAATGACTTCTATAACATGCCGCTGCATTTAGAGCGTCATCCTGATGGTTCAGAGTTACGCATTGCGGTTCCTTATCCTGGACGTACCGTTTACGCGAGAGTATGGCGCGTGCAAGTAGGGAGGGTACCGCTTTACTTACTCGATACCAATATTGAACCCAATAACCCTTACGACCACGACATCACCGACCAGTTATACGGTGGTGACATCGATATGCGCATCCACCAAGAAATTATGCTGGGAATTGGTGGGGTGTTGATGCTTAAGGCATTGGGTCATAAAGTGACAGCGTACCATATGAACGAAGGTCACTCGGCTTTTCTCACGTTAGAGCGGATTCGTGGCTTAATGCAAGAAGGGCTAGATTATGCCACAGCAAGACAAGTCGTCATTTCGAGTAATATCTTTACTACCCACACTCCTGTACCTGCAGGAATTGACTTGTTTCCACCCGATAAAATTTTGTATTACTTGGGACATTATGCCGATGAGTTTGGATTATCCAAGGATCAATTTCTGGGGTTGGGACGAGAAAATACGGGCGATCTCACTGCGCCCTTTAGTATGGCAGTTTTCGCGCTGAAAATGGCAACGTTTGCGAATGGTGTGTCAAAACTGCATGGTGTCGTATCACGCAAGATGTTTCAAGGCTTGTGGCGCAATTTACCGGAAGATGAAGTTCCGATTACCGCGATTACGAATGGCGTTCACGCGCGTAGTTGTGTTGCGAAATCAACGCAAGAATTATATGATCGCTATCTTGGTCCTACTTGGTCATCTGCACCAGCCGATCATCAACTTTGGGAACGTGTTGATGCGATCCCCGATGAAGAACTATGGCGCAACCACGAACGCTGTAAGGTAGAAATGATTGTCGCGGTGCGCGAACACTTAGTCAAACATTTACGCGATCGCGGTGCTTCGCCAGCAGAAATTGCCTCTTCCCAAGAAGTTCTCGACCCCTCAACGCTGACGATTGGTTTCGCACGTCGCTTTGCAACTTATAAGCGCGCAACGCTGTGGATGCGGGACATCGAAAGGATCAAGCGCATTCTCATGGCAAATAAAGACCGTAAAGTCCAACTTGTTATTGCGGGTAAAGCGCATCCGAAAGATATTCCTGGTAAAGAACTGATCCGTGATATTAATCACTTTATTCAGGAACATGGTGTAGAAAAGCAAGTTGTCTTTGTGCCTAACTATGACATTCACATCGCCCGTTTACTCGTCGCGGGTTGCGATGTATGGTTAAATACACCGCGCCGTCCTAGAGAGGCTTCGGGTACAAGTGGAATGAAAGCAGCGATGAACGGATTACTGAACCTTAGTGTCCTTGATGGTTGGTGGGATGAAGCTGATTATGTGCGCACAGGCTGGGCAATAGGACACGGTGAATCTTACGACGATCCTCATTATCAAGATGAGGTCGAAGCCAATGCTGTTTATGAGTTACTCGAAAAAGAAGTTGTCCCTTTGTTCTATAACCGCGATGCTGATGGGCTACCGCGCCAATGGCTTGCCAAGATGAAAGCCGCAATTCGTTACAACTGTCCCGTCTTTAATACCGCGCGGATGGTGCGCGATTATGCAACAAAAGCCTATTTCCCCGCAAGCGATCGCTACTATACTTTGAGTGCGAATCACTACTCTCCTGCACGCGAGTTAGCGCAGTGGAAAGTGAATCTTCTCGATTGCTGGTTTAATATCAAAATTGTCAATATTGATATTGCTGCGAGTTCGGATGTGCAAGTCAATCAAAATATCTCGGTAAAAGCCCAAATTGACTTGGCTAATCTCTCGCCAGAAGATGTGCAGGTAGAACTTTATCAAGGTGCAGTTGATGCGAGTGGCGAAATTGTGAACGGAATTGCGCATGAAATGAATTTCCAAGGTCGCGATCAACAAGGCCATAGCATTTATACTGGCACGATTACTTATACAACTTCCGGTTTACAGGGCTTGTCGTTGCGTGTTCTACCCAAGCACGCCTTGCTTTCGAGTCCGTATGAACCTAGGGTGATTATGTGGGCAGGTTAGGCGTTACTCTCATCGGCACCACAATGTAACCTGTTGTGCGATCGCCGAGTACTAGATTTCGTTCGGTTCCCCAGTACCACCAATAAGCGGCTACATAAGCACAGATGAGGCTATCGAGTTTGTCTTCGAGTGCTTTGAGGGCTGCTGTGGTGCTGGGAATTTCTTGGGGAAACGAACCACAGAGGCATAAAGAACACAAACAAGGAAATAATGTAGGGAGGGTGGTGAGAATGTGTTGGTGAAGCTTGATGAGTTCTAGACGGCGATCGCTGAGGCGTCCTTTTTTGTATTTGAGGATGCGGTTGAGGTTGAATAAGTGAACGATCGCCGGATGGGGGAAAACTTCAATTTGGTATCTTCCGAGTTTTTGTGGCTCGATTTGCGGGGCGTGGATGAAGCCTCTGGCTTCGAGTTCTAAGCCGAAGTTGATCGTACGTTGGGCAAAGGCTAAACTTTGGTTGGCTGGGTAGCATCCTGCGTGGTATTTACCAAAGTATTTGTGCGTGAGTTTGTCGGGTAAACGCGTTCCTGTCGCGTTGGGGATGATGGTGGGGGCGTCTACGGCTACGATCACCGGTGCGTCGGGTTCTACTTGGGTATCAATCCAGGTAAAAATATCGGCAATCGCTTCTTTTCGGTCTAAATCTACAAGTTGTAACTTTCGATTTTGCCACTCTAGACAACATAAACCACTCGGTTGCGATCGCCACCCGAAATCGATTCCTATAAACCTCATTTTAGTATTTTCTTGAAATCTATCGAAAGACATAGTAGACTAAACCTAGTTTGAAGGGGAGTAGCTACTGACACACCGTTTTGTCAGTACACTTGAATCAACACACTGGCGTATAAGCCTGGTTCAGGTGACAATTTAGCAACTAGCATCGAGCGCGCTAATTTGGAAGTGAGACCTTCACTAAGTTCACAGCAGTTAATGTGAGCTTGGTGGGGTCTTTTGGCTGTCATCAAGCTCTCTAGCCATTAGTCTAGTTTGAGGAGCTTGATTCAGGTGCTATCTGCATTTATCGCGGGCTTTTTACTCATTGCCGTTTCTGAGCTAGGAGATAAAACATTCTTTATCGCCGCAATTTTAGCGATGCGTCACTCGCGCAGGCTGATTTTTGCTGCTGTAGTGGCGGCTTTAGCCGCAATGACGGTGCTATCTGTCCTTGTCGGACAAGTTGCGTCTTTGCTGCCACCAAATTACATTTATTACGCTGAAATCGTTTTGTTTATTGGCTTTGGTTTTAAACTGCTGTACGATGCGAGTAAAATGCCAGCGAATACGTGTGATGCTGAAGTTGTCCAAGAGGCGGCAGACATTGTTGACAAAGCCGAAGGACATCTATCTCAGCAAACGAATTGGGCAATTTGTGTCGAAGCTTTTGTTTTGACATTTCTCGCCGAATGGGGCGATCGCACGCAAATCGCGACTATCGCTTTGGCCGCAGGCAATAATCCTTTTGGGGTAACGACAGGTGCCATTTTAGGTCATGCGCTTTGTGCGGCGATCGCCGTCATTGGTGGCAGAATACTTGCTGGACGAATATCCGAGCAAGCATTGACAATCTTTGGTGGATGCTTGTTTTTACTCTTTGGGTTAGTCGCGTGCTGGGAAGGACCTCTTAGTTAGCGGGGTTAGGAGTTGGTGCAACTTGCGGAGCTTGCGCGAGTTGATTGATGCGCTCTTTGTATTGTGCGGGAGCTAAAGACGCAGCGTTATCAAATAAGGATTTAGCTTCCTCATTTTTACCTTGTTGCTTGAGCGCCATTGCTTTTGCTAATACCGGACGAAAGTCTTGTTTATTATTACTAATGAGTTCGTCGTAGATGGCGATCGCCTCGTTGTAATTTTGCTGTGTTGCATAAACTTGAGCTAACAGCAGCCGAACAGCGTTAACGTCGATGTTATCAGCTTGTTGCACGTTATCAAGTGTATTTTGAAGCAATGCGATCGCTTCCGATGGTCTTTGTTCGCGTAATTGAATATTAGCAAGTCCTTCGAGCGCTTGGAGATTACCAGGATTGGTTGCGAGAATCGAGCGATAAGCTGTAGTTTCACCTTCGCGATCACCTAGCCGTTGCTTAATGTCTGCTAAGAGTAAATTGTATTCAGCTTCTGTCGGATTCAATCCTGCTAATTTCTCTAGCGGAGCAACAGCACCTTTAAGATCCAACAATTCAAGTCGCGCTTTGACGAGTCCCCGCAGCGCTGTTTGATTTTCTGGTTCTCGCTGAAGGACAACTTCGTAGCCGCGTGCAGCTTCTGTAAGTTGTTGTTGCGCCTGATTCGTTACGGGTGCTTCGCCTGCTGGTTGACTAGCACGAAATGCGGTACTGAACAAAGGAAGCATGGAAAAACCAACAAAGGCAATGATTGCCAGCACCAGAACTACACTAATAAACCAGCGTCTACGTGGTTGAGACACAAAACTGCCTTGAACTCTAAATCTAAAATAATATTATCTTTGACAAATCAGGGCATTACTGAAAAATGCTTTAACTTTGCCAAAGCATTTTAGACCTACAAGTTAAAATATCTCCAATATGTCTCAAGTAGGTACTTAAAACAGATTTTAACCAATTTTTTGTAGGAACGCGCTGTGAAATAGGATTTGAACCTCATGAACGCTTGGAACAACGCACAGAACCTTCAAATAATGTTCGGTTGGCTGATGGTTGTACTGTGTTCGATGACTAGAGGGTATATACCTGTGCTATGCTTCGCACACTGGACTTTGCACTATGCATTTAAGCGACTGTTTTTGCTAAGAAGTTACCAGCGTGTACTTCCTATCAGTTTACAGCTAATGTGCAGGTGCCAAATAAAATCTCAATTTGGATGTGTCTCCGCCGCAAGGAGTTTTTATGAATTCCTCTGTTAATCCGTTTTCCGAATCGTCTAATGCTGCTTTTGAGCGCGTTACAATAAGCTCGCAAGCAAGTACCGAAGCAGAATCATCACCAAATGCACCAGAAACTACTTTAGAATCTGTCAATCGACAGCAACCGATCCCACCTCCGAGCGAACCAATGCAATATCGTGCAATTGGGTTAGTTCGTGGCAAGTACGTCCCCAGCAGCGAGCAATTCACTAAAGGTGTTCTGTTGACAAGCGATGGCGTAGAAATTGAAACTGTCCTTTTAGGAAGGATTATGAGTTTGGTGCGGAATCACCTCGATTTATCGCAAGACCATTTGTGGGTAGTTTATCCGCGTACACAACCAAAAGAAGGGACTTTACACCTACAAGTTGTTGGTGTTTGGGAGCCAGATAAGTTAGCAAAACAGCAAAATACAAGAGATCAGAGGTCAGACGGGGAGCAGGGTAAATCTTTGCAAGAAGTAACTCGTAGTTCAGATCCTGCTGCACCAGAGGAAATGACATCGACTGCGCCGTTCGTTGAAGATGGCTATTTTTCTGTGCGGGGTGAGATTATTTATCAGTCTGTTCCCGACGAACACTTTATTGTGAAAATCAAGCAGGCTCCACGCAAAGATTCGGATAAGCCCAAGTATTTTAAGTTAAAACTCAACGGGGATCTAAAAAGTAAAGCAGTTGGTCAGTTTTGGGACTTACACGCCAAGAGACAGGAAAAAGATTTAGTCCTAACACAGGCAAATGCGATCGCAATTCTGCCAGCGAAGCCCAAGTTAAAGCGTGGTGGTCCACCACGTAAAGGCGGTTATCCCTTTCCAAAACGCAATTCCGAAACACCACGTCCCGTGCGTAAGACTTTAGACTCTAAGCCAACAGCGCGACCAATTCCAAAATCGTCGGTTCCTAAACCGATCAAACGCCCTAAGCCACCAAATTGAGTAGAGGGGCACAGTAAGGTTCTGTTATGAACTTCTCTTTCACTTTCTCCTCACTCTAAGGCAACTTGTGCGCCCCAAATGTCTTGAGGAAGAAAAGACCGTTCTTTAGAGATGGGTGCAACTGGTTCAGTAAGCGTAAATTTTCCGGCTTCAATCCATTGTTTTAGGGTGATGGCAATTTGACGTGACAAAAACATACTTGCTAAGGGAGCCGCGCGCACAGGCTTTCCTTCAATCATGATTCGCCCAGACTTAAGCTGTGCGTAGCTGACTAAACCAAACGTAGGACGCACGCGACGCGGAATTGAAAAGTCTACAATAGGCGCAACTAAGTCGTTGTCTTGAACTGCACAGTGGACAACGACTTCTTCGTTTAAAACTGGGATGGGGACTCCAACACCGAGCATAAGCGAAGGACCATAACTTTTAAAATAGCAACCACGTACCCAACGAGCATCCATTTGTTTGGCATCGCCAATTAACGCTAAAGTTGCCGCAGGACCAATGGGAGTATCGTTCGGCAGCCGTTTTTGTAAAGGAAAGTGCTGTGTTCCTTCCCACGCGACATAGCCAATTCCGCCACCTAAGAAAATTCGCGTACCAATGCCAATTGTTTGTAAATTAGGGTCGTTGAATAATGGCGAAAGCGCACCAGGGTTAGAGTAAACTGCATTACTTAAACGCGGTTGTAGTGGACCTAGATATGTGTATAAGGGGCGATCGCCACCATTGACGCCAACAATAAAATTTTGATATAGATTTCGAGGATTAAATAAATAAAATTGATTAATTGTGTCGCGGGTAATTGTCGTTTCAAACGTCGCACGTGGATAACAATCGGTGACTTGTCCTAAAGCACGTAGCTGAATCGGAGATCCTGCGATTAAGTCAGAAATAACATGACCCCCGCCTTTTTCTCGCGTTTCCTCGCCATCAACAGCTTCCACCGCTTGCGTTGCACCCAAATATAAATCAACTGCGCCAAAACCCGAATAAGCCGGAACACCATCGAGCCAACAGCGACGAATTTTAATCGGTGGGTCAGTGTGTCCTAAATTGATAATTGCCCCTGAAGACTCCATCGGTTCAAAAGTGCCAGTCGTAATCACATCGACTTCTTGTGCTGCTTGCGCGATACCGACTTGTGCTACTCTTGCTTTTAATTCTTCAACTGTCCATACCACAACACTTTGGCAATTGATTTTTTCATTAATTTCAGTAATTGTACGCATGGTAGTTGAGAGTAAAATTAGAGATTAAGACACTTTGAGTTCATTTGAGTTATGAACATCCTGTTAGAGTTACTATTAACAAGTAGCCTACATATTGTTACGTTCATAAATCATTTAGAAGCTTTATAGAACAACGACAAACTCATGATAAGTCGAGAAGGTGGTATCTCAATTAGCTTAAAATGTGTCTATAAAAATTGATAGTATAGCTCAAAACTATTGCCCCAACCAGCTTTTTACCCTGAACCGTAGGTCTGCGCAAGCGCCCTCTGATGACCTCTCATCCCTGATATATCCATTGTCTTAACCAACAGCAATAATGACAATTATCCTTTCACAAAGTAGTTACTGGGAGCTATTTGAGGAAGCTGTAGAAGTCGAAACAAACGTTCATTCAGTTGATGAATTTGATACTACTTGGAAGTATCCACAGCAGCTTGGTCAAGGGTATTGGCGAGATATTATCCTCAGTAAAGGATTAGCGTTAACGATCGCAGACTATCAACCACAGGATGACATTGTTTCCGCAGCACCCGAACGCCAGCACCCTTTAGAGTACACCTTCTATCTTTCTGGTGGTGAGGGTTGTAACGATTGTTTTTTACGCGCTGGGCAATACACGCTATGTGGTAGCGGAATTGCACCGAAAGAAGATTGCTACTCCTCTGCTAAGCGATGCTTTGTTATTAATGCGCACATTGCACCTGAGTTGTTTCAGTCATTCGTTTTGAACCCTACCAAGGAAGTGCCACAGGAGTTCCAGCATTTGATGCACAATTTGGATCAAGAGTACAGTACTAGCTTTGGCACAACTACCGCAGAAATGCATATAGTTTTGCAACAAATTTTACAATGCCCTTACCACGGTTTCATGAAACGAATGTATCTCGAAAGTAAGGTTTGGGAATTAATGGTGTTGCTGCTTGACCAACTAAAATCACAAAAACAGCATAAACCTCCTACTAGTCTAAAATCTGAAGATATTGAGCGCATTTACCAAGCACAAGCAATTTTATTACAGCAGCTGAGCAATCCACCTTCTTTAATCGAGCTAGCCCGTAAAGTTGGTCTTAATGATTGCACGTTGAAGCGGGGATTTCGCCAAGTTTTTGGCAAAACGGCATTTGCGTATTTACATCATCACCGCTTAGAACAAGCGAAGCAACTATTGGCACAAGGCGATATGAGTGTTGCAGAAGTTGCTCGTAGTGTAGGATTTGCCGATCGCAGCTACTTCACAATAGCATTTCGCAAGCAGTATGGCTGTAATCCAGGAGCTTACCGACGGCGATAAGTTGATCCGTGCGCTATCAAAAAATTCCGTCTACCCTACAAAAAAATTCCGTCTAGCCAACAATGCGATCGCGATCGCAACTGTTCATCACTGTAAGCTAATTGAGAATAGCTCTTGTTTAAGTGATGACGCAACTACGACAAGTTATATTAATTATTAGTATTCTGCTGTTGGTACTATCACCAAAAGCACGGGCGGAAATTTCTAGAGATAGGCAACCGCAACAAATCAAGCAGCGATCACTGCCATCATTGACTCCTAACACCCCAACTCAAATTATAGGAGTACAACTTAACACTGATGCAGAAATTGAGGTGCTCTTAACTCCTTCACAGCAACTGCAACCAGTCATAACCTCGGTTTTGGGCAATACGTACATTGTCGAGATTCCTAATGCAGTGCTCGTTTTAGCCGATGGTGAAGAATTTCGGACACAAGAGCCAAGTGCAGAAATTGCAGAAGTCACAGTCACAAATTTACCTAACAATCGCGTTCAGGTGGCGATCACTGGAGTCAACGAGCCTCCTACAGTTACCATAAGTAGCGATCGTCAAAGATTGGTATTGAGCGTTACCCCACCACCGCCTACAGCAGAAGAGATAATTGAAATTCTTGTTACCGGCGAACAAGTGCAGGGCTACATCGTCCCTAATGCCTCAACAGCAACGCGCACCGATACGCCACTGCGCGACATTCCGCAATCGATTCAAGTCATTCCACAACAAGTGCTTGAAGATCAACAGGTGATTCGCCTAGATGAAGCACTACGTAATGTTAGTGGTGTTGTTCCTGGTGACAACTTTGCGGGAACGCGCGATCAGTTTATTATTCGTGGTTTTCCTCAGTTCAATACATTTCGCGATGGCGTGCGCGATAGTCGTAATATTCTCCAAGAAACAACCAATATCGAACGCATTGAAGTTCTCAAAGGTCCAGCGTCAGTTTTATTTGGCAACTTAGAACCAGGGGGAATTGTTAATATCATTCCGAAAAGACCCTTACGCGATCCGTTCTACGCGGCTGAAGTGCAAGTGGGTAATTTTGGTCTAATTCGACCGCAAATTGATGTTTCTGAACCATTAAACGCTGAGCGATCGCTGTACCGCTTGAATGTTGCCTACGAACGCGCGCAAGGCTTTCGTGATTTTGAACAAGATATCGAGCGCGTGTTTATTGCTCCCGTGTTTTCCTGGGCGATTAGCGATCGTACTAATCTCTTACTTGAGTTTGAATATCTCCGAGATGAGCGACCGTTTGATCGAGGTTTAGTTGCAATTGGTGACACTATTGCCGATATTCCCATAGACCGCATTTTAGGCGAACCTGATGATTTTAGACGCAATGAAGCGGTGAGTGCTGGATACGCACTCGAACATCGCTTGAGCGAAAATTGGCAGATCCGTAACGCATTTCGCTTCTCAGCATCAGATACACTCGACTTCAAAGCTGATCCTGATAGTTTAGACGAAACGACTGGGAATCTCTCGCGAACTTTTAGTTCTAACGATGACCTGCGGGAAACCTATGAGTTACAAACTGCGTTGCTGGGACAATTTACAACAGGTGAAATTGCGCATCAAGTTGTGTTTGGTGTAGATTTAGCCCGCGTCTTCTCTCAAGGTACGAATTTCTTATTGCCCGAGGGTGAGACTCCTAGCATTAATATTTTTGCTCCAGTTTATGATGCGATCGCACGACCAACGCTCAATGACTTAACCGAGTTAGGTCGAGATAGTAGATCGCAAGTAGACTCATTAGGAATTTACCTGCAAGATCAAGTCAGTATTCTTGATAACTTGAAACTACTTGTTGGCGGTCGCTTCGACATTGTTGAACAAGACAGTGTATTTAACGATTCTCCTTCAGCACGCCGCGATGATGTTTTTAGTCCCCGTTTTGGGTTAGTGTATCAACCGATCAACCCAATTTCACTTTACGCGAGCTACAGTCAGTCGTTTGCACCCAACTTTGGCACTACCGCCGATGGTACACCTTTGGAACCTGAACGCGGGACACAGTATGAAATTGGTGTGAGAGCAGAGTTACTAGAAGGCAGATTAATTTCAAATCTCGCCTTCTACGAACTGACAAAAACAAACATTGCCACATCAGATCCGAACGATCCTACGTTTAATTTTTACATTCCCATCGGCGAACAACGCAGTCGCGGTATTGAACTCGATATCGGGGGTGAAATTCTTCCTGGCTGGAACGTTATTGCATCTTATGCTTACACCGATGCTGTTATTACTTCAGGCACTTTTGGGATTCCTGATGGAAATTTACCCGCAAACGTTCCGCAACATAGCGGTAGTTTATGGACAACCTACGAAATTCAGCGCGGTAATTTACAAGGATTAGGCTTTGGTCTTGGTTTATTTTTAGTTGGAGCGCGACAAGGAGATAATGAGAATACTTTTGAGCTACCAAGTTATCTTCGTACCGATGCAGCGGTGTATTACCGACAAGATAACTGGAGGTTAGCACTTAATTTGCGCAACTTATTTGATGTCGCCTATTTTGAAAGTGTTGAATATGGGCGAACGACGATTAAGCCTGGTGCGCCTTTTACAGTAGTCGGATCAATAGCAATCGAGTTTTGAATATGAATTACTGTAGACGTTGGCAAGCGTTGCTCCTATTTTTCATAAGCGTCTGCATTAGCGTATTTGTGGCTTGCACCCACAATACTGATACCGTCGAAACTGTTCCTACCCGATCCGTCCGCCTTGTCAAACACGCTTTAGGAGAAACACAAGTCCCTACAAATCCTCAACGGATTGTCACGCTTGATAGTTATACCTTAGAAGCCGTACTAGCACTCAATACAAAACCGATAGGTGCAGCACGAACCGACTGGGAGCATTTGCGCGATCGCCTCGACGGGGTAACAAATATAGGACTCTCTGGGGAACCAAGTCTAGAGAAAGTTCTGACGCTCAAGCCTGATTTAATTTTGGGCAATTCCTACCAACAATCAGTCTACAATCCACTATCGCAAATTGCCCCAACAGTTATTGCCAAGTTTGAAAATAGTGGCGATTGGAAAGCAATCTTTACATTGGTTGGTCAGGCATTAGGAACCAACACAAGTCCTGTAATGGAGCGATACTATGCCCGATTAGAAGATTTTAAGACACGTATGGGCGATCGCCTCAATTGGTTTGAGGTTTCTGTTATCACCGTTCCACCGGCTGGTGGCTTCTATATCTACGGTAGCGATACCTTTTCTGGAACCATTCTTGCTGATGCAGGTTTACGTCGCCCAGCAGCACAACAAAATGCCGCTATAACGTCGCTGCGACTATCACGCGAACGCTTGAGCAATGCTGATGGCGATGTCATTTTTTTGTGGAATTACAGTAGCCCTGACGAACAAGTTGCACAAATCCAAGCTACAGCAAAACTCAAAGCAGATCCCTTATGGCAACAGTTGAATGCTGTCAAGCAAGGCAAAGTTTATGAAGTGCCGCACTACTGGATTGGTACAGGTGCGATTGCTGCGAATTTAGTGATTGATGACTTGTTTACCTACTTACTCGCACTCAAGAAGTGAATATGACTAAACTTACACTACGCAATTGCCGCTTTTGTACCGAGGTTGCGAAACAAAATGGTGAAGATCCGATTGGCACAACAGAGACTTACGATCACTGGTTAATCTTTGAATTACCGCTACCTTGGGCAAAAACAATTTGGATGGAACCGAATCCCGTACCGCAACACATCCATGAAGCACTAGCGATCGTTTGGCAAGAAAATGTTCGATTAAGACCTTTAGCGATCGCTCCTGATCGTGAATATTCTCAGCCAGATCGTATGCGTGTGTTGTACTACGCTAGACCTGCGGGAGCGTTTGCACGGTTAACTAAGTATGAGTATCTTTTACCTCTTGATGCTGTAGCATCACTTGTCCTCGCCTTATTTAAACAACCGGAACAACTTGCTACGTTTGCTGCCTATCAACAAGATACGCAACACATCCGTGATTTACTCGTGTGTACTCATGGTAATGTTGATGCTGCTTGCGCTCGGTTTGGCTATCCAATTTATCGACAATTACGCCAGCAGTATGCTTCACAATCCTTACGTGTATGGCGATGTAGTCATTTTGGTTACCACCAATTTGCACCCACTTTACTTGATATGCCAGAGGGACGCTGCTGGGGAAAGCTTGAGCCAAGCGTGTTGGAACTTCTCGTGCATCGTAGTAGTTCAGTGACAGGATTACGTCCCTATTATCAAGGGTGGACTGGATTGACAAAGTTTGAACAAATTGCCGAACGCGAGATTTTGATGCTTGAAGGTTGGGCATGGTTAGATTATTTCAAGCAAGGAAAAGTATTGGCAGTGGATGAAACCAATATTGAGCCTGACTGGGTAGAAGTTCAAATTTATTTTGCATCCCCCGATGGTAGTATTTCGGGAACCTATCAAGCACGAATCGAGTTAAGCAGTCGGGTGACAACTGCTTGGTGGACATCAAGCTATGACGACGATGAACCGTTGGTAGAAGTGAAGCAATATCGCGTCAGTCGTTTAGTTAAAGTTATATAAGTGTTTATGACTTAGAAGATTGTTGTTGGAAACGTTGGAATAAGGCGATCGCCATAACTATACTCGGCAATAAAACAACAATCAACGCATTAATTGTCGTTGGAACGATTAGCACGTACGAACCACCATACTTGATCAAAACTGATATGACAGCAGATAACAGCAGTACTTTAAAAATAAATCCAGTTTGATTCATGAATCAGCGTTATGATTTCAAGTCTTCAATAACAATTGAAGGTGTACTTGTGCAGAAATGACTTGTGTAAGCAATTAACGCTTAAATTACTAAAATGCCAACACACAGTTATTTTTTTTACTTCGTGTAAGCTCTCGATTGATTCGAGGATAGCAGTTAATTGCAATTCAAGTTTAAAATTTTGCCTACCCCATAATCAAGTAAAATTGACAATCTAAAGCGCCGTCACCGCAATAAAAAAATCTCTGCATTGAATCAATATCTGTTACAAAAAATACTAAAAACCAAAACTAACGCCAACAAGTGCGCGATTAGTAGGCAAAACCGTACTTTCTGATTAGCGTTTTCTTCCCAAGGAATCTGAGTTTAGGTCGATACAATCAAAGTGCGACTTAAGTAATGCTGTATCTAAATACAGGTTGCAATGCAGTTACAGCATTATCAGGAGAGCAAACAGAATATGAAAAATCAATTAAGAACTGTCGCTTTATTGGGATTGCTAAGTGGTTTACTCATTGCGATTAGCTATTGGGTAATCGGCGGGTTAGGAGGCGTCATTATTGGAATCGCGCTAGCGGCGGTAACAAATTTAATGTCATGGTATCAATCTGATAAGATTGCTTTGGCAGCATATCGCGCACAACCTGTTAGCTTCAATCAAGCGCCAGAGTTATACCAAATGGTGCAACGATTGTGCGATCGCGCTAACTTACCAATGCCAGGAATTTATATTGTTCCTAGCCCTGCTGCGAATGCTTTTGCGACGGGGCGCGATCCAGAACACGCCGCAGTTGCAGTGACAGAAGGTATTTTACAGATATTGCCAAAAGATGAACTTGAAGGTGTTATTGCGCACGAACTTACCCACATTGCCAATCGTGACACTTTAACTCAAGCTGTCGCGGCTACGATTGGTGGCGCGATTTCGATGTTAGCGCAAATCGTGAGCTATAGCTTATGGTTTCCTTCTTCACGCGATGGTAATCGAGGTGCAAATCCACTCGGCTTACTCTTGACGATTTTTTTAGCCCCAATGGCTGCGACGGTTATTCAACTAGCCATCTCGCGCACGCGGGAGTTTGAAGCAGATGCAGGGGCTGCTAGAATTACACGCAATCCTAGAGCATTGGCGCGTGCTTTGCAACGCTTGGAAAGTACTGCGCGTCAGTTACCAATGAATGCCAACCCAGCGTTTGAACCATTGTTGATTGTAAATTCTATCTCTGGTCAATTCTTAGGCAATTTATTTTCTAGCCATCCACCAACCGAAACACGAATTCAACAGCTATTGAAGTTAGAACAAGAACTTCCGCAATCGCCTTCTGAACTTTCCTTTGGGCGATAATGCAAAATTTTTCAGTTAACTTTAAAATTTAGGAGCAACAACGATGACTGCTGAACCTAACAACACCGATACTTCTGTAGAAGTTCAAATTATTCCGCAAACAACACAGATATCTCCCCAAACTAATGATCTCGTTGAAACTGAAATGGCTGGGGAGAGTGACGATCTCAAAAACGAAACAAAAGCTTTGATTGATGCGCTCAAAAAACGCGCCCAAGCCGAAGCTCAATCCGCAGGAACACTGACACGTGAGGCGTATCTCAACGCCGTACGTCGAGCGCGGGAAACAATTGAAGGCAATCAACTGATTGAACGCGATCGCATTGAATACTCTTTTTCTTTGATTCAGAAGGAAGCAGAAAAGAATTGGAACTCCGTTGTTAAAGAAGTTGCTGAATTAGGCGATCGCTTAGCGGATGCTGCCAAAGCTGCTTGGGAGGTGCTGACGGCTCCTCGCCCACGTTAATTTACAATATTTTCTCTTTCGAGAGTGCTGGAAACACTTATTTCCAGCACTTTTTTATTTCTGTTAGTAATATTACTAATTTGAGAAACTACGTAATCTTAATTACAATTTGCAAAATCACTCGCTTCAAAAATATAGCGGCTAGCAATTTCTTCTGTTAACTCTTAGCTTTTTAAAAGCTTACCAGCGCAATACATTTACTCAATCTACTAGTATTTAACCTGAATGCGTCTTGCTATATCATTCTGGAAATTCATACCAAAGAGTGATGCAAATTCTGCATCTTTTATATCTAACCTTAAACACATTTATACAAAATATTGCGAATTGTAAAAATACTTGTTAAATTGCAAGAGAAGGGATCAGAAGTGATAAACCTATGCATAAATTTCTGGGAATTATTCCCATGCCACCACCCTTAAAAGCTCAATCACTTGTTTATGACTTGAAAACAAGGTTAGATTGGGGAGATCCAGCATTAACAATTATCGACGTGCGCGATCGCAATGAGTATAACTATAGTCACATTTTAGGAGCCATTCCCGTACCACTCGCAGAGTTGACAGACCGGACTTTATCTACTCTAGAACTCACACGCGATATTTATATCTACGGCGAAACTGACGAGGAAACTGCACTAGCAGCGGATAAGTTGCGCGCCGTGGGATATCACAATGTCTCACAAATACGCGGTGGTGTTGCGGCTTGGAAAGCAGTTGGCTATCCTGTTGAATCTATCGTACAGATATTATCAATTTAGTGACTTTAGTTAGAGATTTTGCAAGTCAAGCTGTTAGCTGTTATTTTGTTTGCTGTAAGTTGACAGTTGCTTGATGAAGCAATCCCTAAGAAATTAATTCGACGTACTTGCTGCAATCAAATACTAAGAATAAGCAAGAATTTTCACAAAAGCAATTTGTACTCTTTACTACAAGACATAAAACAGTTACGCTAGAAGCGCTCTAGCTTAATTTCGGTATGCTGGCAGTGTATTAGGTAGCAGCGGGCGCTTTATGGTGCAAGTTGCTGCTTACAATGAGTGTCGTTGGTTTGCGCAGTTTAGGAGACAAAAAATGCCAGCAGCAGTTGGTATGGTTGAAGTTAAGGGACTTCCCCCTGCTTTAGCAGTAGCAGATGCCATGGTGAAAGCTGCTCGTGTAACCTTAGTTGGTTATGAAAAAGTTAGCAGTGCTCGATATACGATTATTGTCAGAGGGGATGTTGCGGAAGTACAAACCTCGGTTTCGGCGGGAGTTGATTCAGTTAGGCAAGTTAACACTGAAGAAGAGTTATTACTTTCCTATCATGTTATTGCTCGTCCTCACGAAAATGTCGAGACTGTATTGCCGATTGACTACAGACAATCCGTAGAGCAGTTCCGCGTTTAGTGCTTAAAAATTACACTTCACTCTTGTCTCGAACCTGACAACTACGATGCCTGGTGTATCAATCATCATCCCTACTTTGAATGAAGGAAGTTGTTTAGAACGTACCTTACGCAACCTTAGGCTGTTAGAACCTCCGGCGCAGGAAGTGTTCGTTGTTGATGGTGGAAGCAAAGATCAAACAATTACGATTGCACAACAAGCTGGTGTAAAAGTTATTCACTCGCAGGGGCGGGGGCGATCGCTGCAAATGAATCAAGGTGCAGCCGCAGCAACAGGAGAAATCTTGTGTTTTTTACATGCTGATACTTTATTGCCTGATGATGGGATCGCCGTGATTGAGCAAACTCTAAAAGATCAGAGTATTGCTGGCGGTGGTTTTATTTCTTTGATGGTAGGAGAACAAACAACACGTTGGGGAATTTCCTTACATAACTATCTCAAAACTTACTACGCTCCTCTAGTCTTTCGACCGCATCTTTTTTTTAGAGGACTGCGGTTACTTTTTGGCGATCAGGTTATGTTTTGTCGTCGCGCTGATTTTTGGACTTGTGGCGGTTTTGATAGCGAACTTCCTATTTTAGAAGAAGCTGATTTATGCTTGAAACTTGTGCGCTGTGGGCGATTGTGTCAAGTAAATCGTGTTGTTCAAAGTTCAGATCGACGAGTAGCGCGTTGGGGTTCGCTCCAGGCAACAGCAATTTATGTTTATATTGGTTTTTTGTGGGGCTTTGGTGTTTCCGCAGCTTACTTAAAGCAGTTTTATGAAGATGTTCGTTAGTTGTACGCAAGCGTAAAATCTAATATTAAAGGTTTATACGGGGTAGTTGTCATGCGCTGGAAGAATGTCATTAAATTTTTACTCGGTATCAGTTTAGCTGCACTTATTTTGATTAGTGGTGGCGTAGCAGCAGCTTTGTACTTTCTGCATCGAGTAACAACACCTCCACCTAAACCAATTTTTGCCAATGATACCGCAGAAGTCAAAGCACGAGGCTCTGCTCCTACGGCACCTACAACTACAACGTCCTCAAATACTCAGTCGAATACCACGACAAATACAAGCAAAGACTCTTCCGCAACACTAGCCCCAGGAACATACAGGGCGCGAGTGACTTGGGTGCAAGGTTTGAGCGTACGCTCGGAACCCAATGCCGATGCGGAACGCATTGCTGGAGTAGGTTATAACGAAGAGATTACCGTTTTGGAAACAAGTTCTGATAACAGTTGGCAAAGAATCCGCTTGGCAAATAGCGAACAAGAAGGTTGGGTTAAAGCAGGTAACGTAGAAAGAATTGCAGAATAGTGAGTTGGCAAGTATTTGAGTAAAGTGTTTCTTCTTGTTCACTTTACGAATTTACAAAGGTAACAAAGCCCTTTGGCAAGAAGGACATACCGCATGAATTGTCAATTGACAGTCTAGTAGGTGATATCCTTCCTTTTGAGCAGTTTTTGTCCCTATTTTTAAAATGGAATCGTTCTTAAACTCGATTGTTTTGTTGCAACGAACGCAAATTAGGTGATGATGGTGATAGGGGTATGGCTGGTTTAGCTCATAGTGCTTGTGTCCTTCGCCTAATTCTAATTCACGGAGAATGCCCATCCGCGCCATTAGTTTTAGCGTCCGATAGATTGTAGATAAACTAATACCTTCTCCTTGAGCATCTAAGTGATGATACAAATCTTCAGCACTGAGATGTTCGCCCTTGGGAAGCTCTTGAAAAACGTGTAGAATAATTTCTCGCTGGGGAGTTAAACGCCAACCACGATCGTTGAGTTCCGCCTTGAGCGAGGTAGCTGTGTAAACAGTCATGGCAACCTTCTCAACAAAGCATATTTATTGATAATTATAAGAAAGATTCGCAGTAATTGTCAACAAGACTAGACTATTGCAAATGATTTCCAATAGAAAGTTGCGAATACTTTAAACTCAACTAGACCTTTATAAAATTATTCGCAGTAATTGTCAACAAGACTAGACTATTGCAAATGATTTCCAATAGAAAGTTGCGAATACTTTAAACTCAACTAGACCTTTATAAAATTAGAAGATTTGTTGGGGGATGACATGTCATGCCCCAACAATGCCCCAACGAGGAACGCGTTAGCTTAAAGTCTCTAGATAGTCACGGACTTGGTTGCGGCGCTTGGGTTGGCGCAACTTCTGTAAAGCTTTAGATTCAATCTGACGTACGCGTTCGCGAGACAAATCTAAGGCGCGGCCAATCTCAGCTAGCGAGTAGGAATGACCATCTCCTAAGCCAAAGCGCATCAAAATCACATCACGTTCGCGATCGGTTAAATCCGCAAGTAAATGCTGTAAATCGCGCTGTAGAGCTTCTCGCATTAAGACTTCTTCTGGTGAAATACTGTCTGTCTCAAGTAATTCTCCAAGTTCTGTATCTTTCTCCTTACCAACTTTGGTTTCTAAAGATACCGAGCGTGGGACACGCAAGAGAACTTCTCTAACTTGCGGTGGTGTCATTTCTAACTCCGCAGCAATATCGTCAATGGTTGGTGTACGACCTTTTTCTTGCGAAATTTTACGTTGTGCCTTCTTGATTTTATTGAGTTTTTCTGTTATGTGGACAGGGAGGCGAATTGTTCGGCTTTGGGTAGCGATCGCGCGTGTAATACCCTGGCGAATCCACCAATACGCATAAGTGCTAAATCGATAACCTTTAGTAGGATCAAACTTATCTACGGCTCTTTCTAAACCAAGCGTTCCTTCTTGTACGAGATCGAGTAGCTCTAAACCGCGATTTTGATACTTTTTCGCAACTGACACAACTAGGCGTAAATTCGCCTTGATCATGTGTTCTTTCGCGCGGTTTCCTTCGCTTTGAATTTGCTCTAACTCTTGTACAGTTAAGCCGGTAATTTCAGCCCAACGCCGTTTACCTTTAATAAGCAAGGGTTTGAGTTCTGCGACCTCTATGCCAGCGCTAGTCGCCCAACGCTCCAAAGAAGGGCGATGTCCTAGTTCAGATGTTAAGCGCTCTTGAACCGCCATAAGTTGTTCGTAGGGAACCATAATTTCGTCCCCGTTTTTTGCTGCTTTTGCGCGCAGTTCTACCAAGCGTATGTAGCGTTGCACTTTTTGAGCTTCGGAAACTTCTTCGTCTCGCCCTAAAAGATGCACTCGACCAATTTCTTGTAGATATAAACGTACTAAATCGGTCGTGCGACGATTAACGTTTGGCTGCGAGTTAGCAGCATCGTTAGACTCCATATCGAAGTCGATTAGATCTCCCTCAATTAGATCAGCTTCATTAGGCTCATGCTGAAAATCTTGAGAGGATTGCTCTTCGTAAGCTGTGTAGGCGTAAAAAGATGTTGCTGGCATAGGGGTCGTTTCAATCGCTCCAGGTGATTATTAGGGTGCGTAGCTACTTCCTGTTGCTATTGTTCCCGCTATCTAAGATGGAATAACAGGTTTGAGAGTTCCATTAACTAAATCTTTAAGTAGTTATTTTGTGTTCTTTTTGTTACTAGTAATATGTGTTTAAACTTGTATAACCAAGAAAACGTGGTTAATTAACCTTGTTTCTAGTATAAAAAGCAACAATTGTATACGTAAAATTAGCAAATTTGTAGCTATTTTAGACAATGAATTATAAAAGTATTGCAGGCAAAATAGCTGTGACCTCAGTCAAAGGATAAATTAATCTACAACTGTGCTATGTCGATTTCCTGAGGATCGCGCTCAGTTCTTGTGCAGCAAAGCATGGTTGATAAGAGTTTTGTACACTAAACAAAAAAAAAGGACAACATATACAACAACGTCGTCCCTGTTGATTATTTAATTGTGAGCGAACTACCTACTATGCTGTAACAGATTGCTTGTCAGGCACATCAGTATACTCAGCAACAATCTGGCGGAACTCTTCGCCATCGATCGTTTCTTTCTCGATGAGTAGATCGACTAAGCGATCGACAACGACACGATTCTCGCGGATGATCTTTTTGGCGTTTTCGTAACACTCTTCCACAATGGTGCGGACTTGAGCATCGATTCTTGAGGCGATCGCTTCGGAGTATTCGGAGCGAGTCATCCAATCACGACCTAAAAAGACTTCTCCACTTTGGCTTTCTAACGACAGTGGTCCTAGCTCAGACATCCCAAAGCGAGTGACCATCTGACGTGCCATTGCACTAATTTGCTGTAAATCGCCACCTGCACCCGTGGTAATTTCTGCCGCGCCAAAGATAATATCTTCAGCTGCTCTACCACCCAATGCACCAGTGATTCTTGCTTTTAGCTGCGCGCGTGAAATTAATCCTTGGTCTTCACTCGGAGTAAACCATGTTAGTCCTTGTGCTTGTCCGCGCGGAATCAGCGTGACTTTTTGCACGGGGTCGTGGTCTTTAAGTACAGTACCGATTAAAGCGTGACCGATTTCATGATAAGCAATTAAGCGCTTGCTCTTGCTATCGACAAGTGGTGTCCCTTCCATTCCTGCGACAACGCGGTCGATCGCATCATCTATTTCTAACAATGTAATCGCTTCTTTGCGTCGCCGTGCGGTCAAAATTGCCGCTTCGTTGAGCAAGTTGGCTAAATCGGCTCCGGTAAATCCTGGCGTCCGCCGTGCGACTGCATCTAACGACACATTCGGGTCAAGCTTTTTATTTCGTGCATGAACTTTGAGAATTTCTTGACGTCCTTTAACATCGGGCGCATCGACAATGACTTGGCGGTCAAATCTGCCAGGGCGCAGTAATGCTGCATCGAGCACATCAGGGCGGTTCGTCGCGGCGATAATAATGATTCCTGTGTTGCCTTCAAAGCCGTCCATCTCGGTGAGTAGCTGATTGAGTGTTTGTTCGCGTTCATCATTACCACCACCGATTCCCGTACCGCGTTGTCTTCCTACCGCGTCGATTTCATCGATGAAGATCAAGCAGGGCGCGTTGTCTTTGGCTTTTTTGAATAAGTCGCGGACGCGCGAAGCACCAACACCAACGAACATTTCGACGAATTCGCTACCAGAGATACTAAAGAATGGAACTCCAGCCTCACCTGCGATCGCTTTTGCCAAAAGAGTTTTTCCAGTTCCTGGAGGTCCGACTAATAAAACACCTTTAGGAATCCTGGCACCTACAGCGGTAAAGCGTTCGGGTTGCTTAAGGAACGTGACAACTTCTTGAAGTTCTTCTTTTGCTTCTTCGATTCCAGCAACATCATCAAACTTCACACCCGTTTTAGCTTCCATCTGAAAGCGGGCGCGGGATTTACCAAAGTTCATTGCTTGTCCTGGTCCACCAGGAATATTGCTCGAACGTCGGAACAAGAAGAACAAACCACCAATCAACAAAATGGGAAAGATTAAGTTACCGAGTAGCCCCCAAATTGCTCCATCATTACGAAGTGGATGCGAATCGAAGCTGATGTTGGCATCTCTGAGCTTAGAAATCAGTTCAGGAGCGTTATAAGGTAAATCTACCCGTAGACGTTGGATGCGGTTGTCTAATTCTGGGTCAACAGCTTCGACAATGGCGGTGCGACCACCTTCATATAGATCTACACTCGTGACACGACCAGAATCTAGGTAATCTAAGAAGCGACCGTAGGTCATGCGGGTACTGGCTGTGTTCTTGCTCATGTCTGTAGGCGCGGAAGCAAACGCTCCTTGCCAAAAGAAGAAGCCAATTACCAGCGCAGGCAATGTCCACAGTAAGAGTACTCTCCAAGAAAGTTTCATCAGTTAGTTGCCTTTTGATGCATATACAACAGTTCAGCTTTTCTACTATCGGGTGCTGTACCCTTTAAAAATAGAGCTTTTAAGTGATATTTTTAACTTTTTTACCGCTGATCCCCAGTTCTGAGATGCGGTTAAAGCCAATTGCAATCTTAATTAAATGTAACGTAATTTTAATTCTTTGGACTAGACTGCGGAAGTATAATGCTTCGCTTGCGCTGGAGATCGCCGTTTTACCCCAGTATGATAAAAACAGGTGTAAAGAAATGTAAAGGCGTGTATGCAAAATAAAGTTGTTGTCGTTGTTGGTGCGACTGGGGGTATTGGTTCAGCCTTAAGCCATAAACTAGCGCGTCAAGGAGCACAGTTAGTACTAGCAGCAAGAGATAGTCACAAACTATCGCATCTCGTGAGTCAACTTGATGCAAGCGCAGGGCAAACTTTAGCGGTGCCTACAGATATTACTGATCGACAACAAGTCGATATCTTAATGGAGAAAACGATTGCGCAGTTTGGTCAAATCGATGTTTTGGTTAATGCTGCGGGTGCGGGGGTGATGAAGCCGTATGGTAACTTGGAACCTGCTGATTTAGAAGCGATGCTTGATGTCAACCTCAAGGGAAGCTTTTATACAAGTCAAGCTGCTGCTGAATTGATGCAAGAGCGGAAATCAGGGCATATTTGTAATGTTGTCGGCATTTTAGGCAAGCATTCGATGCCGATGGCGGCGGCGTATTGTGCTTCTAAGTATGCCGTTGTTGGGTTTAGTAAGTGTATGGCGGAAGAGTTAAAGCGATTTGGCGTAAAATTCACGTTATTCTACTTTGGTGGTGTAAACTCTCCATTTTGGGATAACGTACAGTTGAAGGTAGATCGCAAAAAAATGCTAAGTACGGAAACGGCTGCAGAGGCGATTTTGTACGCATTATCAGCCCAGCCGCAAGCTGTCCCCATGGAAATTAACATTCAGCCCGATAGTCATTTGTTCTTCTAATCAATGAAGGAGGATTCTTGCTTAAGAGTGACCTGCAAATCCAGCGAAATTAGGCAAAATTTACACACAGGTAAGCTGTTGTGCTGGATTGTTGGAGGATATGAGGATCGATCGCGTTCATTTTTACGTACAAGATGCCCCAGCATCGTGTAACTGGTTTGTTCAACATTTAGGCTTTCAATCAGTCGCACGCGGCGTCAGCGAACACACTCGCACGGAAGTCGTCAAAAGTGGCTCCGTGTATTTTGTACTATCTTCGCCACTGACGCCCCACAGCCCTGTCGCATCGTATTTACAGCAGCATCCGCCTGGTGTTGCTGATGTGACGTTTGGGGTTGAAGATCTTGAAGCTGTATTGCAGCAAGCGATCGCCTACGGTGCGAAAGTTTTACAGCCTATTCAACACGACAATAAAATTAGAACTGCCAAAATTGCGGGTTGGGGATCGCTATCACATACTTTGATTGAGCATTCAGGGTACGATGACTTTTTGTTATCAACTGAAGAATTGCGATCGCCTTTGAGCTTTACGGGTATCGATCACATTGTTCTTAATGTAGCGGCAGGCGATTTAGAGCAGGCGGTAACGTGGTATCAAAATACTTTGGGTTTTCAAACGAAGCAGTCATTTAACATTCAAACTGAGCGATCTGGTTTGTATAGCCAAGTTTTAGTGTCGCGCGATCGCCAAGTGCAACTACCTATCAACGAACCTGCATCCGCTAATTCTCAAATTCAAGAATTTTTGGATGTCAATCGCGGACCTGGAATTCAACATATTGCTTTACAAACAGCCAACATTGTGCCGAGTGTGGCAAAATTTCGCGAGTGGGGACTGTCGTTTCTTCCGGTGCCTCCGAGTTATTACACTCAGCTTCAAGAACGCTATAAACTTCCTTTATCAATCGAGGAACTTCAGGAAATTGCGCAGCAACAAATTTTGGTTGATTGGCAAGATACTAGTCCTGATGCCTTGCTTTTGCAAATTTTTACGCAACCAATTTTTAGCGAACCCACTTTTTTCTTTGAGTTAATCGAGCGCCGACTGCAAGCGCCTGGATTCGGTGAGGGTAACTTTCGAGCGTTGTTTGAAGCAATTGAACGCGAACAAATCAAACGCGGCAGTATGTAAAAAGTGCTATTAGATTAGTAATCTTAAACATAGAGATTAAATATTTAAAACACAGTGGTACCAAATATTAGCTAACGTGTAAATAAAGTTTACATTATTTGCTAAATGTTAAGACTTATTACCGATTTTGATGGTCCTATTATTGATGTATCAGAAAGATACTATCAAGTTTACAAACTCTGCTTGGAGAAGACGCGACGTCGAGATCAGCAAGTAAAACAACTTACTAAAGCCGAATTTTGGAAGTTAAAACGAGCGCGGATTTCAGAGAAGAAAATCGGGATGATTTCCGGTTTAAATGAATTACAGGCGCAAGAATTCGCGCAGTTACGACGCGAAACTGTCCATACTCAGCCTTACTTTGAGTACGATCACCTTGCTTCTGGTGCTATCACCGCTTTAGAAGAAGTACAACGCGCTGGGATAGATTTGGCAGTAATGACAATGCGACGCGTCCGCGAACTAGAATTCGCGTTTGAGCAGCACGATCTCGGTCGATTTTTCCCAAGAAATCGGTGTTATTGCTTAAGTAACGATTACGTTAAGACGCGCGATGTTGATGATAAACCATTACTAATGGAGCGCGCACTTGTTGAGTTACCACCTGCTTATGAGACATGGATGGTGGGAGATACCGAAGCTGATATTGTGACTGCTAAAAAGCATGGAGTCAAAGTTATGGCAGTATTGTGCGGTATTCGCGATCGCACGCAATTGGAAAAGTACGAGCCAGACTTAATTGTTAATAACTTGCAAGAAGCCGTAGATATCTTGTTGTATGAGTTTTTGCCACAGGTTGGTTAATCACAATGGGGTTAAGGAATCAAATTCCTTGAACCCCACTATTTTTAGCGGAGGAAGCTACTGATTATCCATAGCAGAACGAAAGTCAGCACTGTAGAAAATTGTTCTACTGATACTCCTATAATGCTCACCTGGGGCAAGAGTATGCTACTGAGTATTCCGCCTGCAATAAGTCCGATAATGAGACCCATCGCAGTTAGCAGCACGGCTCTGCCGAACTTTTTCTCTTTACGGTATAAAAAGAAGAAACTCGCTCCCACACCAGCTATCAAGGCGAGTTGTAGGGCTTGAATGCTTGCTGCTGTAGAAAGAATACTTAAAGCACTTAATCCTAGAAATATAGTGCCAGGTACTATGATGTCTGTTGGGCTTGGTTGGTCGAGCAGCCGTTGTACCCACTCAGGTGACTTCTTAGTAGGCGCTGGTTTTTCTTGAGGGGGTGCTTGTGAAAGTCGTTCGGCAAACCGAATGCCTTCAGGCACTTTAATTTTACCTTCTTGACGCATCCGCAGCCGTTCCATCAGAATTGCGTCGTAAGCAGCTTCGACTACTTCTAGATGCTTAGAGTCGCCACTGTACTGTTGCAGAAGGCGATTGCGAGCCTCTTGAATTTCATCGAACGTAGCGTCTTCGGTTACCCCAAGCTTTTCGTAGTAATTTTGATCGCCCATGTTGACTTAATCGCAGGAGCAGCCAGTGGAGGAGAACATTTAATTTAATTCGTGTCGGTCGAGTTAACTACCAACAAACGATTACCAATACTCAATTTAGCACAACCTGAATCCGAGTTAGGGAAACGATGAATAATTTATCAATGCGTCATTTACATTAAGAAGCAATAGTAGAATTGCGGAAGACGCTTGGCATTAGTGGCTTATAAGCTGATAATTGTTTAAGCATTGTAGTTCTTGTTGCCGAATCGCGCGATCGCGTTCTTTGCGTACCTGAAGATCCTTTTGTTTGTTGTACAAAGTGATGACTATGGCTCTTGCCAAGATTCTTGTCGTTGATGACGATCCTGCCATCCGTAATTTAATCCAACGCTTTTTATCAAGCAAGAACTATCAGGTGGAGTCTGCCGAAGATGGTAAGACTGCACTTACGGCTTTTGAGCAATTTAATCCTGACTTAGTGATTCTCGACGTCAATTTACCGGATGTCCTTGGCTATACACTTTGCCAAGATATGCAAAATCGCACTAAGGTTTTTGTCTTGATGCTGACGAGTCGAGCGGATGAAGCCGATAAAATTCGGGGATTTGCTCAAGGTGCGGATGATTATCTTACTAAGCCCTTTAGTTTGGGTGAATTAGAAGTGAGAGTTGCTGCTATTTTGAAGCGTCAGCGAGTTGTCACAGCGGCAGAAAAACAGCGCTTGACGTTTGAAAAGCTGGTGATCGATCCCGAACGAAGAGAAGTGACGCTCAATAACCAACTCATTCCGTTAACTGCGCTAGAGTTCGACTTGTTGCGTTTTTTAGCGAGCCATCCAGGGCGAGTTTGGCGGCGTGCGGAACTGATTCAAGAAGTTTGGGATTACGACTACGTAGGCGATCAAAGAGTTGTTGATGTGCATATTGGTCAAATTCGCAAGAAGATTGAAATTGATGCGACTCAACCAATTTTGATTCAGACTGTTCGTGGTGTAGGTTATAAGTTCGAGGCTCCGAATCTACCAGAGCAGAGTAATTCTTAATATCTTGCGATATATTTACATATCTAGCGGCTGCCGTATTCTTATTTTCAGGGAAGGCAGCCGCGATTTATTGTATGCAGTTGTTGCTTGAAATTCGCAATGCTTAAGTCAGTTAGTTACTACGATGCACTTACTCTTACTCTAGCCACAGTGGTGAAATAAGCTTTCGAGGTATACTCTAGCCGCACGGCGATCGCCGTTGCCATTTTGGAGCAAAAACAGCGATAGCGCAGCCGTGAATACACGGTCTTGATCCCAGGTGGGATGACTTTCTAAGTAGCTTTTGAGTGATTCGTGTAGTTCTTCAGGAATTTCGGTCAGGATGCTAACTGTAGCGTTCATCGAGGATCTCCCTAAGTAAAGGTAAAGAGTGAAAATGACTTGTAGTGGCGGGGATACGGTGCAACTTCGGTTTTCCCCACCGCTTTAATTTTGTTGGGTCAGGTGCATTATTGTCCGGCAAGAATCACTGTCCCGTCAATGCTGCGAAATATTACAAGAGACTTTATGTAAAAAAAATATTTACGTAAGAATCAGCTTTTGATGCGATTTTTTATTACATATCTTTACATGATATCCGTGTTGTTTGAGGATACCGCAACCGCACACAAAATCCACAGATCATCTATCAAACGATTATTTAACGTCATTACCTGTGGAAAACTTGCGTACATCTGTGGAAAAACTGCGATTAACCTGTGGAAATGGTGGGGAATGCGTGGGGAAAAGTTGCGACAAAAATAAGAATTGCAAAGAATTTAGAGTTATGAAGACAGACAGCTTTGTATTTAGAGATGCATGGCGTTTGTTTATACATGATTTAGAGACAGCCAACTATCAAGACACGAGGATTTTCTGGCAAATAACAGCCTCCTGCCCCTATACCTCTCTTGAGTAAAATCCCAACTGATGCGGTGTACCTATAGTTAACTAGGTGAACTTTTTTTTGTAGCTTGTTGAATTAGGAGTTGAATTGCTAAACAGATTAAGCCTAAAGCGACTAGACCAAAGATTCCAGTTCCTAACGCAGTGATTCCGACTACTAAAGTACGAACAGCGGAGGCGATATTAATAACTGCTGGATTATCAGAATGAATTGGTTTGGTGGCAAAAGTTTGGGCGATCGCACTTGTTAGCGAGTAAAGCGCGATCGCGAGTCCTCCAGAAATGAGAGATCCTGTTAAACAACGTAGTGGGGTTGGAGTGGTGTTTGCAGTTTCAGTCTTATCTTGGTTATTCATCGTTTTTTACTTAGCACTAGCAGCTATTTGAACACCTGTACTAGACGTTTGTGCTAGCCAGAGTTCCAAATCTGGGTCGGGAATTGCCTTTCTGACATACTGCTGTACTTGTTGTGCTTGCTCGTACGACTCGCATAAAGCAAATACCGTAGGGCCTGAACCGGACATCAGAGTACCATTACCTCCAGCTTCTTGAAACACTTGACGTAGCTGTGCGACTTGGGGGTATTCTGGTAACACGACACGCTCTAAATCATTGTGGAGTTTTTCTGCGATTTGCACGCTATCTTTACGGATGATCGCTTTAACAATTGGTCCTGAGTGGACAGCAGTGGCGCGTGAAGTTAGGCTGTGGGTGTCGGTTAAATAAGAATCACCAAATTGCTGTCGATAAGTTTGGTAAGCCCAGGCTGTAGAAACGGCAAGACTGCGATATTTTCCTAAGACTAAATGTAAATGATCTAGGTTTGGTAATGGCGAAAGTTCGTTACCTCTACCTGTGGCGATCGCGGTTCCACCTGCAATACAGAAGGGAACATCCGAACCTAGTTTTCCTGCAAGTTCTTCGAGTTCAGATTGCGTGAGTCCTAGTTCCCACAATAAATCGATTCCTACTAACACAGCAGCGGCGTTTGTCGATCCTCCGGCTAATCCAGCAGCGACAGGAATTTGCTTGTTGATTGTGATTTCTACACCACCATACTGGGCAAAAGCATCGGGGAATTGGTTTGCCATCAATGCTGCTGCTTTGTACGCCAAGTTACTTTTATCGGTAGGGACTTGAGGATGTTCGCAGCGGACGCGGATTGTGTCGGTACTTGCGGCGCGGATATCGATTTGATCGGCTAAGTTGATACTTTGAAGAATCATTGCCAATTCGTGATACCCATCAGGGCGATCGCCGATGATCTCTAAATACAAGTTAATTTTGGCGGGTGCAATGAGTGAATAGGAATGCATTTTTGGTGGTTAGTGGCTAGAAACTTCTAGCTGATTACTTAAGGATATCCATTGATTAACGCTGAGGTCTTCAGCGCGGGCTTGGGGGTTAATTTCTAAATTTTCTAGCAATTCGGTTAAGTGATCGCGTTCGACGATGCCTTTCAAATTATTTCGTAACATTTTGCGTTTGGCACCGAAACCGAGTTGGATGAGAGTTTCTAGATGGTGTGGATTTAGTGGTAAAGATTGTAATTGTCGCGGACGTAATCTAACGACAGCAGAATCAACTTTGGGTGGTGGATAAAAGCTTTTTGCGCTGACGTGATAGATGAATTCGCATTCGGCTAAGTATTGAACGCGGACGGAGAGTGCGCCGAAGGTTTTTGACCCTGGTTTAGCGTACAAGCGATCCGCAACTTCTTTTTGAACGAGCAGTACGATCGAGTCAAAGGGGTGAGGATTGGGGTTGGCGATCGTTCCGAGTAGTTTTTCAAGAATTGGTCCAGTGATGTTGTAGGGAATATTTGCGACGACTTTATTGGGATTTTGAAAGTTAGGGAAAGGAGTTAATAAATAGGGTAAATCTATTTCTAGGAAATCACCTTGTAGTAGTAAGAAGTTTTTGGTGTTTCCTAACTTTTTAGCTAACAATTCACACAAATCAGGATCAATTTCTACAGCAACTACTGATTCAGCTAAAGCTAATAGGCGACGAGTTAATATTCCGGTTCCAGGACCAATTTCGAGGATGCGATCGCGTGGTGTGATTTCGGCGGCGGTGACAATTTGGTTAAGGGCTTTTTCATTTTTGAGCCAATGCTGCGCAAAGACCCTGCGCGGTTTTACCATCTATACTTCTCTTTGTGCTTAACTTTCAAGCCTTTTTGTTAATATTGTTTCTTAGTTTTTGCTTACTTTTTTGTCTTGCTATTTGCTTAAGCTTATATTGACTTTATGATAGATGTATGTTGGGTATCTAGCTTAGCAGTTTACCTAGTTGGTGTTTGATCAGTAATTCCCTCAAAGATTTCACTTCGGCTTTGAGAACAGCATTTTCTACTTCTAACTCATCTACTCTTGCTTTGAGTACTTCTTGAGTATTCGCTTTTTGAATCACGATTTCTTTATAAATTTCTAAGTTCGTATCTTCATTCATCCATCGTTGGTACGTCTTCGTATGCTCTTGTACAGTATGACCCATATAATCAGCCATCGTTTTTATGGGAATACGCAAGCGATGTCCGCGTATAGCATAAGCGTGGCGCAAATCATAAGGCTTAAAATTTATATGAGTCGTTCTAAACCGAATGTGAATTTTAGCAGTTTGATTATTTAAAGTTCCTCCTGTATTGGGAAACTTAACGTTTTTTAAATCAAATAACTCAACCCATTGAGGATGCAATGGTGGAATTCCACACGTACGTTCGCCTGTTTTTGTACCACCTGTAAGACTCGGATTAAGCGTAACTAAATGAAATATATTTGATGGAGTAGTGAAAGCCTTGAGATCTACAGCAAATAATTCATGAGGTCTTAAACCATAGGTAGCTAACATTCCATATACCCATTGCCACTGTTCAGGTTGTGTTAGATTTTCTTTACTAGCATAGGGTGATAGAGAAGTTCCTATGGTATCAAAACCTTGAATAATCTCTTCATCAGTAGGAATTTTGCGAAGACTTGGTAATGGTTGAGGAGTCGTATACGAATCAATAATTTTATTAGCATCAACACCACAAAAATCACAAAACTTTTTGAGTTGCCAAGCTAAATAAAATCTTGTTGAGGTATTGGGTGGAACTGATTCTAAAGCTTTTTCCAAGGCTTTTTGAGTTAAGGGAACATCTTGAGGAAGTTTTTTGAGATGTCGCAGATAATGCGTTTCCCACGTACGGATTCCTTGGCGATTTTTCTCATGAGTTTTCCAAAATTCTCGCTCGTACTCTTGAATCAGTACGCTGATCGGCTTTATTATGTCTGGTAACACATTTTTTTGAGCTTGCTTACCTAAAAGTTCCGGTGTCCACTGAAATTGCTTTGTCATTAACAGTAAGTCTAATTCTCGTGCTTTAGCGACAGCCGTTTTTACACCAGCATCACTCGCAGGAAACCCCAGTGAAATTGTGTATTGCTTATTAGAAGTTCCGTTTTTACCTACGTCGCCAGGCTTACAAGGAAAAGTCCCTTGCAAGCCAATTGATTTAGCTGTCGTTAGCTTGAGTTTGACTTTGACTCGATCGATACTTAATGCAGTGTTTGCTTGAGCGATCGCATACTTAATTCTCAGATACTCGCGTTCTATTTTCGCTATCTCATCCTTTGGGGAATTTGGTTTCCACTGCTTCCAGTCAGATGGTTTCCATTTATCAATAGAAGTACCATTCCATTCGGCTTGACGCGGATCGTAAGAATTAAATTGCTGGCTTGGCATGAATCGATTGAGTGCAGTTATCTTATGTTTTACCCGACTGCATCAAGATTATGTTATTTTGCCCTATTTGAGTCGCTTGTGTGCTACACCAATCGAGTTAAAATTTCATCCTCAGTAGCATAGTCGAATAACTCCAATCCTGTCCATTTAGGCATTTCTGGCGGCGGGTTGCTACGTTCCCATTCAATCGTTTGTTTCAGTGCTTCCGCTTGGGATACAACCTCGCTGTAACCAAGTTCTTGACGAATGCGTGTTGTATCAGCAAACCAATGTTGTTCAGTATTAAAAGGTAAGTTCCAACCTGCTGGTAAATAGTGTCTAGGAACAGATATTACTTCACCTTGCCATCCAGCCGCTTTCCCCACTTGATTTAGGCGTTCAGCTTCGGAAACTTGTAAATCTGCCAGATGATAGATGCGCCCCGTGGCTTGGGGATTAGTTACTGCAAGTGCGATCGCATGTGCGACATTGTCAACATATCCATAACAGCCACGCCATTGCGCAAAATTTTCTGGTAACAAAATTACTGGACGATTTTCATCCATTCTTTTTAGATAAGGAAACAGACGATGTAGAGGATCTTTTGGTCCGTACACCATTGGTAAACGAATGATTGTACCAGGTAACTCAGCATCACTCATTACGACTCGTTCAACTAAGATTTTGTCGTAATCCGCAGGAGCATTGAGCGCTCTTTGTGGCATATCTTGAAAAGGATAGAGTTGCTGACGTAGTGGCGAATCTTCGGTAAGTGGTACAGGGATAATACCCGATTCCTTCCCTAAAAGCACGTCGTAAGCACGATACACATCCATACTACTAATCGCAACAACACGCTGAGCGATGTCTTTAAACGTTTTCATGCTTATCAGCGCATCTTGCTCAGTATAAAGAATCATGTCTAAAACGACATCAGGTGAAAGTTGCTGAAACTCACTTTTTAGTTCAAGAAGTTGAGCACGATCGCCTTTAATTTCCTTTACTCCTAACGGTAATTCAGCTAAAGTTTTTCCTCGATGAAATATAGTAACCTCATGACCCATTGCATGAATTCGATGTACTACCGAAGGACCAATAAAATTGGTTCCCCCTATAATTAAAATTTTCATGGTATTTTTGTGATAAGGCTGTCGATTAAGCCGTATTTTTTCGCTTCTTCAGCACTCAAAAACAAGTTTCTACTTAAATCGATTTCAATTTGCTTGCGTGTTCTTCCAGTATTTTCAGCAAGAATTTGATTCAGTGTCTCTTTAAGATATAAAATCTCCTGAGCAGCTACCTCAATATCAGTTGCGTTTCCTTCAGTATTTCCTGACGGTTGCTGTAATTTAATTCGGGCGTGTGGTGAAGCATATCTTTTGCCCTTAGTTCCAGAAGCAAGTAAGAAAGCGCCCATTGCAGCAGCAGTACCAACACAAACTGTAGTAACATCTGTGCGAATTTGTTTCATCGCATCGTAAACAGTTATTGCTGCGGTTGCTAAACCACCATCAGAGTTGATGAATAAAGAAATATCTTTTTCTGGATCTTCAGCATCAAGAAATAGTAGTTGTGCAACAATTAAGTTAGCTACTTCCTCAGTTAATTCACCCTTTAAAAAGACAATTCGCTCAGCAAGTAATCGCGAATAAATATCGAACGTTTGGTCTTTATGAAGAAAAGGTTGAATGACTGGAATGCTGAGTGGGATGGGAGTATTCATTGTAGTTACTAAAAAGATGTCTTAGTGAGCAGGCAAGATGCCTACTCCACAGTTAATATTTAGAGTGATAGCAGTTCTAAGTAGCTTCGCTTCCTTAAGAAAGTGCGAAATTGTCTTGTGTTTCCTGTGCTAAAACTTCCGCAAGTTTGTGATTGATTAGATATTCCCATTTACCACTAAAGTAGGAATTGAGGAGAATACTGCCAAATTGTTGGGATTCCGAAATGCGATCGCTTAGCAAGACTTGATGCGTTAGCTGTGCTTGCCAAGATTGAGTAGGACGTGTAGGTTGATTAATAGCGATCGCATCTTGTTGATAGCCGCGATGTTCTAAATGTAGTTGCGTACCGCCATCAACAGGCGTAAGCTTCCAAGTCACAATTGAGGGAGATTCCATCAAGTTATCTTGCCAAGAATAAGCAAGTTCGTGTGGTTCTCTAAGTTTTAGGACTTCGCAATAAATAATCTCGTTTAACCCTGGTAATTGCGATTGAAAACAAAACTTGTGTCCTAAACAGGGTTCAAAGTCATTTTCCATTAACCATTTTGCTAATGAAGAACGATTTGCGATCGCCTTCCATACTTTTTCTGGCGGATAAGGATAGAAAACTTCCATCTTTACGACTCGGAACATGACTCCTCCAGATATTCACCCAGGTTATCGAGTTTCGCTTGCCAAAACTGTTCGTAGTGCGAAACCCAATTTTTCACTTGTTGCAATGGTTCGGGATTGAGTTGATATATCCGCTGACGCCCTAAGCGCCGTTGAGTAACTAAACCCGCCTCACACAAAATCTGTAAATGCTGCGAAATTGCAGGTAAAGACATTGCAAAAGGTTCTGCAAGTTGTTTTACGGGTTGTTCTCCATCCCGCAGGCGATCTAAAATTGCCCGACGTGTTGGATCGGCGATCGCTTGAAAAATATCTCCTCGCATAAAACAGCAAATACTTAAGTAAATGCTTAACTGTTTTCTAGAATATATAAGTAATTACTTAAATGTCAAGGAGCAAGCTATTTCGGATCTGTCATAAATCTTTTCGAGTTCTTGACTTTGGTTTCCTACAGTGAAATGGCAAACCCAAATTAAGGGAATTTCACACAATGAAAACGACAACCAAAATTATCCTAGCAACAGCTTTTATCGGTACTTTAGGTCTTGGAGGAGTAGCTAAAGCGGTTAATGCTAGACAAGTACAATCTCAAGCAGCAATTACGCCGCAATATAGCAGTACGCAAATAGCTGAAACTAGCGACGGCGATGGCGAAGTTAATGACGCCACCGAAGTGAATGCAAATACTAATCAATTGCAAGCCCAAGCCACGAGCAACAATCGTCATTCTCGCACACACAAAGAAATGGATGACGATCGAGAAGATCAGCAAGAAGCCGCAAAACTCCAACCATTAGCTAAAATTACCATCCAAGAAGCCAAGCAAGCTGCCCAAACCGCAGTAGCAGGTACAGCCAGCAGCGTCAAGCTTGAAAATGAAAATGGCAACTTAGTCTATGAAGTAGTTATCGGACAACAGGAAGTTATGGTAGACGCTGGTAACGGCAACGTACTATACACTGAGAATATTAATCAAGAAGACGAACACAACGAAACTTCGCGACCTAAGAGTAGTATTCAAGTATCCGACAGCAATGAACGTAATGCTGAAACTAACGACAATGGAGGACAGTAGCAAAGTTGAATAAATAATTCGAGTTCTACATTCTTAGTTAGTTGTTTAGGGTGGTTCCTTATCACCCTAATTGCATATTAAAATCTTGACATCTTTTGTAATTTCAGCATTGTAATACACAGCATCAACCACAAAAATCCTACTCCATAACCGGCAATTACATCTGTGTACGCCTAAATACAAGCGGCTGAAACCAATTGCGCTAATTAAAATAACTGCCAGAATATAAATAACTTTGGAAAACTTAGGATAATGTGTGGTAAGCAAGTCAGCAATTAACCGATACAAGATTAAAGAACGAACTCTGATGTTGCCAGTAAATTTAAATTTTGCGGATTATATTTAAACTAATATTCCTCCAGCATATGTCGCTGTTATTAAAAACTTAGAAAGAAAAATCTCTCAGGTGATACGATATAGCGGCGATCGCGCAAATATGCGATGATATACATCCACATCACGCCCGATTGTGTTACCAAGTTGCTTAAGCATCTCGACGCACGACCCCGACTACTAATTTCTGTTTTGGTTTCTGTCTTAGCGTGCATCCTACTCCCGTCATGGATGTTACTACCAACTCGGATCGTTGTTACATGGAATATAGGCACGATTTGTTTTTTGATTTTAGCTTGGGTGATGATAAACAACGCGACTCCACAAGGAATGCGTCGTAGCGCCCAACGTGAAGATAGTAGCCGTTTAACCGTTTTAATACTCGTTGTTGCAGCTGCATGTATGAGTTTGCTAGCAATTACTTTTATGCTGCAAGGTGGCAAAAGTTTACCTGCAAGGATATTAGCACTGCACGTAATTTTTGCAGTTATCACAATTGTTAGTTCTTGGTTACTGATACATACAATGTTTGCATTACAATACGCACATTATTATTATCGCGATCGCCGTGAAGATACCACAATAAGCAACGCTGAAGGTTTAGACTTTCCGCAAGACAAACAGCCGGATTATTGGGACTTTCTTTATTTCTCGTTTGTCGTCGGCATGACGTGTCAAGTTAGTGATGTGCAAATAACATCAAGCTTAATGCGCCGACTCGCTTTAGTACATGGAATTGTGACGTTTTTCTTTAATACTGTGATTCTAGCGCTTAGCATTAATATTATTGCTGCGTTACTCTAACAGAATTCGGCGAAAACTTTATGCAAAACCAGCGTCCACTTGGATTAATTGTAATCGTCATGTATAAAGCTTTTGTAGCTTTACTACTGGCAATTACAGCTATATTCTTACTTTTAGCTTTAAAAAACTATCAAAGTCTTGCAGTCTTTTCTGAGTCTTATCTTTTAGAAGGTAAACTACATATTATTGAATTTATTCTCGAACAAATTATTCGCCTCAAGCGGCAAACTTTACTTTTTAGTGGCCTTGCTGCTGGTATCTATGGAATTTTAACAGCAATTGAAGCACTTGGTTTATGGTATAGAAAAAAGTGGGCAGGATTATTAGTTTTGGCACTAGTCGGTGTTAGTATTCCTCTAGAAGTAGTTGAGTTAATAAAGGGATTAACCATTCTTAAATTAGGAGTATTTTTAGGAAATATAGCTATATTGTGGTACTTGATTCGCCATTTCCCGAAATCCAAAAGCTAATATAGGTTTTATTGAAATTGCTGCATATTCTTAGAGAAGCGCACGCTAAAACAACTACCAACTTTTAATTGGCTGCTGACAGTAATTATGCCACCGTGATTATGAGCAATAGCTTGGGCGATCGCTAATCCCAAACCCGACCCACCATTCCAATACGAACGCGACTCATCTGCACGCCAAAATCGCTCAAAAACTTTATTGATATTCTCTTTTGCAATACCAATACCTGTATCTTTTACTTCAATAAGTATGTCAGAATTAATAGCAATACCGATAATATCAACTGTACCCAAGGGCGCAGTATAGTATATAGCATTTTGAATCAAGTTTGTAAATAAACGTGTTAGTTGAACTACGTCGCCTGATAGATATAAGATTTGATTTAATTGAGTTCTTAAAGTAATTTTTTTAGCAATTGCTTGCGGCTGATAAAGTTCTACCAAATCTTGTAATAATAAAGTTAAATTAACCTTTTCATAGTGTTGAGGAATTTTATCATAACGTGCTAGAAATAGTAAATCTTCAGTTAGACGAGTCATTTGGTTAGTAGCACTAGTAATTGCTTGAAATTTCTGTACATCAGTTTCTCGTATTCCTTCAGAATATTTTAATGCTACTGCTGCATTGCTTTTAATTGCCATTAAAGGACTACGCAATTCGTGCGATGCATCGGCTGTAAACTGTTGCAATCTTTGAAAACTTTCTTCTATCGGTTGCATTGCTTGACGAGTTAAAACAATACCACCAATACCGCTAAAAATTAATGCGATCGCAATTCCTCCGCCTAGCCCCAAATCTAATCTATGTAATGTTTCCTTAAAATCTTCTAACGATTGACTTGCCCGCACATAGCCAACCAACTGGTGATCGTCGCTTCCTATGATTGGAAGTGTAACCGCTCGAATATTTGCTTGTGTTTGAATTTGTACAGAGTTATCAGGAGAAAATGGTAGAGTCAGAACATCTGTTCCTTGTTGACTAACCAATTTGCCTTGAGGATTGAACCATTGTAATGCTTGATTTTGCAATTTTAGGTTACTTATAGAAAAGTCACTTTCAATTTTGATCTGACCATTTTCTAATTCTGCATTAGCCGCTGCTCCTTGAGCTAAAGTCGTTAATCTATCTGTAAATTGTTGAGAAAGACTGCGCGTAAAGACAACTCGAACGGCGATTGCAAATCCAGCTAATATTGATGCTAGAATACCTAAATAAGATAATAGTAAACGATACTTAATATTTGTAAACACAATCGCTTAAATTATTCAGCACTTAGACGATAACCAATACCGTAAACAGTTTCAATTAAATTGTCGCAACTACCTGCGGCTTTAAGTTTTCGACGTATGTTTGTAATATGCGTTTTTATTGTTTCTTCACTTGACAATTTATCAAAATCCCATAATTTTTCTAAAATGGCTGCTTTAGTAAAAACTTGAGTAGGGTAACGTAGAAAATATTCAATTATTGTAAATTCCTTTGGTGTTAAAGACACTATCTTCCCCTGATAAGTCACTTGACAGGTATGAGAATCAAGTTGTAAATCTCCATGAACCAAAATCGGCAAACGAATTTCGGGAGTTCTCCGAGATAAGGCACGAATTCGTGCTGATAGTTCTTCTAATTCAAACGGCTTAACTAAATAATCATCTGCACCAGCGTCAAGTCCCACAACTTTGTCAATAGTAGTATCTCTCGCTGTCAACACTAAAATTAAAGCATTATATTTGACTGTACGTAAACGTTTACATAAAGTAATTCCATCCAATTGAGGTAGCATTAAATCGAGCAAAATTAGATCATATTGCGTAGCACTAGCATATTCCCATCCCTCAAATCCATTAGTAGCAATATCTATAACATGATGTTGACGTTTTAAATCTTCAGCTAGGGGATCGGCAATGCGATCGTCGTCTTCAATTATTAATATTTTCATAGTTAATAGCGCATTTATTTGAGTTGCAAGTTTTTTTCAAAACTAAGTATAGAAGTTACAGAGGAAACGCACCCTTACTAGATAGACAAAAAACACCTAATGAACTAATGTCGTTCAGTGTGAGAAGGTTTAGCTAGTAGGATTAGCCTTTTCTGCTGTAGAGTTGTGACTAGGATGCAGACTCCAAGTATTGACAAAAGAACTATAGATGAACCGACCGTACCATAACCAAGACCACCTTTTTGGTGCGCTTTTGTCAGAAAGTCCCCCAGGGTTGCACCAAATGGTCGGGTAAGAACAAATGCAACCCAAAACAAAACAACGTCAGAAATTTGGGTAAAACAATATGCTGCTAAAACTAAGGCAAGTAAACTAGCAATTAGAGACGCTCCTCCTACAAACCCAAGTCCAGAACTATCCGCAAGGAAATCGCCCAGAGCAGTACCTAAAGTATTTGAAAATAAAATTGCTATCCAATAAAGCAGTTCAACTTTTGCTGTTCTAACATGAGTAACAGATAACGAGCCAACACTAAATCGCCAAAATACCAAAATAGCTAAGAGAATGGTAACCAAAATTACAGAACCCTTAGCATAGCCAAGCCCTAAAGTGCGATCCATGTAATCAGACATCGTTGTTCCAGCGGTACTAGTTGAAAGAATAACAGTCCAATAAAGTAATGGATTATAAGTTTTCGATACTAGTTGAGTTGCAAGAGTAGCTAAAAACACTCCAATCAATATAGTAGAACTGACTGCGTAGCCCACATTTAGCGTCATCGATAAAAGGTCTCCTGCTGTTTCTCCCAATGTGGTAGCGCAGATTTTCATGATCCAGAAGAATGCAGTGATTTGTGGAAGTTTGCTCATGGTTGCTTCTACTTGCTGTATGTATTGCAGCTTCATCGTAGAGAGCAAAAGTCAAGAACTTGGAAAGAGTTCAGAGGGATTGAAAATTCAGTACTAATTCGTAATTGAGTACTATTAAAGTTTGGAAACCGCAGGACAATCTTTGATGTACCACCGCCACGGGAGATCGACGCCTTGAGTAAGTCCAATGCGGGTAGTTTGCACCAAATTAGTAGCTTGATTTTCAAGCTGTTGTTGAAATTCTAATGAACGATGTTCTAACCACAATGGTTCACCAGGTTGGAGCATTAATGCATTTAAGCTGCGATCAATCTGTAAAGCTAAACACAACTTGCCAGGTCCAGCCGCAATGCGGTGCGGTTTTTTAGCTGGTATTTCCGCAGGGAAAGATTCTAGTTGTAAAGCACGAATTAAAACTGCACTCGGCACGCCATCCGCATCGGTAACGACATTGAAACAGTGATAAATTCCATAGATGAGATAAACATAACTTCTACCAGCAGGTCCAAACAGTACCGCATTACGTTCAGTGCGACGGCGGTACGCATGAAACGCCGGATCTCCAACTGCATAAGCTTCAGTTTCCACAATTAACCCCCGCAGAAGTTGTCCGTCAGGAACTTTACGTACAAGTGTACACCCGAGTAAGTCTGGTGCAACTTCAGGAGATGGACGCTCTAACCAAGAAGGTTCTACAATCTGATTGAGTGTAGTTGAATTCACGCAATTTACATAAGTCAAAGTTGACTTTGGTAATTTTATCCTGAAGTGAAGGTTGAGGAAGTGAAAAAATGGATGTAAAGCTGATTCTCGTGGGATTGACAGTCATTTTTACAGTATCGTGCTTATTCTTTGGTACTAAAAACGGCTTTTATGACACAGATAATTATCATGGTAATGGTTCTGCTCACTAAAACAGCGATCGCTTGGTTAAATCAGGGGTGAGATTCATTAATCAGATCGTCTATTTTCTAGCTTTTAGCTTGCACTGGGTTTAGGTAGAGGTCTACATGAGTGATCGTATACCTACAGCCTCCCGTCCTGCTGGAGAAACAAGTTCCGAACTAGAATGTTTCCCGTACAGCGTTCATCATGCTGATGAAGGCGTGTGTTTATTAGTACGGATGGGACCTTATCGCATTTTACTCGACTGTGGCATTGACGATATTTCTATCTTGAAAAAAGGGAAGCGATCGCCACCAGCCGATTTAGTTTTATGCAGTCACGCGCATCCCGATCACGCCCAAGGCTTACTTGCACTACATCAGGCTTTTCCTTCGTTACCCATCTACGCTAGCGAAGCGACAACGCAATTATTACCCCTCAACTGGTTAGGGACACAGAACATTCCGCAGTTTTGTCAAGCATTACCGTGGCGATCGCCTGTGGAGTTTCAAGATGGTTTGAGTGCGGAGTTGTTTCCGGCGGGACATTTACCAGGTGCAGCCGCAATTTTATTGACGTACACTACACCACAGCGGACGTATACGTTACTCTATACAGGAGACTTCTTTTTATCGAATTCGCGCTTAGTTGAAGGAATGCCGTTGGAGGAATTGCGCGGATTGAAGCCTGATGTCTTAATAATTGAAGGAAGCTACGGAACTGCACGCCATCCGCATCGGCGATCGCAAGAAAATCAACTTGCTGAACGCATCAATCGCGCGATCGCTCAAGGTTACTGTGTTTTAATGCCAACTCCAACGCTGGGAATTGGACAAGAAATTCTCATGTTACTGCGGAGTCATCACAGTTTTACTGGTCGCGATTTAGATATTTGGGTTGATGGGATGGTCGCTACTGGCTGCGATGCTTACCTAGAAATGCTACCTCAACTACCTGCAGCAGTACAAAACTTTGCTCGCCATCAACCATTATTTTGGGATGAACGCGTACGTCCGCGAATGCGTAGGTTAACACCACAACAGCGCACTGATGTTGGCAAATTGCCGTGTATTGTGATTACTGACGAAAACGCAGATTTACAACAATATTGCCAGCCCGAAACTGGTCCTTGGCTGATTCTCTTTCCAGAAAAACCAGGGCGTTTACTTCCTCATCCTCAGTCTTTGCCAGAATTAGCACCGCAACCCTCAACTACCGTAGAAACGTATTTACTAGCACAACATAGCGATGGTCCTGGAATTACGCAACTGATTCACAATCTACGACCACAGCACGTTATTTTTGTTCATGGTTCGCCTGCTTATTTAGCAGATCTCACCAGCTTAGATGAGTTACAAAATCGCTACCATTTGCATTCGCCGGCGAGTGGGACAGCAGTAGATTTACCCGTTGGCGATACTTTTATTCAACCAGCAGCGCCAGAAACTAACTATGAAGGTGAACTAAATGAGTTGGGTACAGTAATTACAATCACACTACCGGAAGCCATCATTGCCGATCCTCGTTGGCGTGTTTTTGCGGATACAGGATTAGTTGAAGCCCGTTGGCAAGGTGAAGAATTAGTTATTCGCGGTTTGTCACAGCGGGAGTTGCTGAATCAAACCAGCGATCGCCTCATCGCTAGCGAAGTCAGTTGCTGCGCTACTTGTAAATTTCAACGCGGACAGCGATGCTGGAATCAATCATCTCCTTTATTCGGGTTTAAGGTGACACCCGAAGGTTACTGTCCTGTATATGAACGTAGTAGTAATGAAGAATAATTTGTAAGTTGAGAAAGTAAGAAGTTTTAAGGCTTCCTACTTTCTCTCTAACTGTTTTAATCGGGATTCGAGTCGGTGTAACGACGAATGCGTTCTGCTTCGGGACAATCCTCGGAAACTAAAGGTTCAGCGTTACCGCGTGGTACTGAAGCTAACTTTTGTGTCACAGCACCAATGCTTTCGAGACGAACCATTTCTTCCCAAGAGCAAACTTCGTCTTCTTCTTCTGTTTCATAACGCAGGGTAACTAAATCACCTTCAATGTCGATGATGCGGGCGCGTTCTATCCAGCGTTGCTGGTCCCGCAAGAAAACGCATACTTCACGCCCGTCGCCACACAGTTGATAAATCTTGCGGTGTAGCATCTATCGCTTCTGCCCTTTTACAACGTAAGTTAAATCTGTACATAGTTCTGGGGTGTAATCCCAGTTAAATACTGCTCAGAGTGAACAATTTCCACTTTTAGTTATGTGCGGCAATCTTGCCAGCAACTTTTATTGTTTTTAGTTTCATGTGCCTCCTGAGTCGCTAGCTAGATGGTTGCTACTGAGCTTGGAATGTTTGCTTCGCAGCATTGTTTAAAGATTAGGTTTTAGTGTACAGCAATTAGGCGTTTGCCTCGATCAAGCCGATGTTTGCCATTGACTAGAACTTTGTTTCTCATGAGCGAAACATACACATTTCTACCGTAAATTCGGTAATCTTTGTTACCACTTTGTATTTAAGTGATATCAGTTCGAGTCGAGGGACTCGCGTAGCTTGATCCTAATGTAAATGATCTTAACTCATTGTTTTGCGATACTTCATCTTTTTTCTAGCAAAATTATTAGTTAATATTTACCGTAAAATTGCCTAAAATCTTCATCTTTTTGGCTTAATTGTACCCACTCAAGGCTTAAATTTTGCAATTTTGCAACGAGTTGGGCGCAAGCAGGGCGTTCAGTCGCATAATGTCCGGCGTCGATGAGAATTAAACCGCGATCGCGACTTTCCTGAAATTGATGGAATTTACAATCAGACGTTAAATAGGCTTGTGCACCAGTTTTAACAACATCTGAGATAAAACTAGCTCCTGAACCACCTAATACGGCAAGACGTTCAATTGTTTGCTTTCGATTTGCTTCAGGAGAGAAGATGAGATCAGGTGGGTGTAACTGAGTGTAAATTTTGGTAAGAAGTTCCTGTAAAGTTAAAGTAGGCTCTAGAACCCCTACACGACCGTATCCTAAGCCTGCTTGCGTTTCTACAATGGGTGTAGCGTGCTTGAGTTCTAACACCTGCGCTAGGACATCAGCCGTACCATCAGCAACTTGATCGAAATTCGTATGCGCTGTGTAAATGCCAATTTGATGATGAAATGACAATCGTGTTATTTCGGTGATCGCATCTCCAGTTTGTAAAGATTTAACTGGCTTAAAAATCAAAGGATGGTGGGCAAAAATCAAATTGACAGGAGTACCTACATTTTGGAGGGCGATCGCTTCTTCCATCACTGCTAGAGTGGGAGTCAAGCAAACAAGCACCTGTGCTGATTCTTCTAAAACTCCAGGTTCAATCTGCCAGCCACAATTATCCCAGCTTTCTTGCCAAGCCGGATTTGCCCATGCTTCAAACCAAGCGATTAGTTCCGCAATTTTCATATGCTGTCTAACTTGATTCACTGTCTGCGTACAGCAATTGTATAACTTGGTCGCTGCGATGCTTCACGTTGCTTTCTCACAATTCGGAGATCGCGATCTACATAAAGATGCTCCAACTGGGGAGTCGCTAAGTAAGTTTTCTCCAATTTCTTCACAGTCTTGCGGTCTAATTTTAAATCAAGCGCTTGCGGAAGTTCTTCTTGTACCGATTGAAATTTATTATTAACTACACTACTAAACCAGTTGTCTGCATCTTCAATCGTTAAAGGAACTTCTCGATTCCGAAAAGCCTGCTCAATACCTACATTTTGGATGTACCATTTGTTATCTCGTACGGCATACTTTTGCAGTACCATTAAATCGATTGCTGGTAATTTCGTAGACAGTTTTTTGCCAGAAAGTATTTTGTCCTGGAGTATATCGAGCAATGTTAGCGTAGTAGCTGTCATCATGAAAAATTTGATACGATTGTTCTCTACTGCGCCCTGGTAGAGTATCGTGAAAAGGTATCGTTGACCATATAGGTGTCCAAACGCCAAGAACAAGGGGAATTTGTTCTGCTGCTACTGGATAGGGATTTCGTTGCGTCAACTCCTCAATATATGGTGTCAGTATATTTTTATGATACTGAACTTTAGTATTTAAAGAATCAGTATCTCGTCCTGTAACTCGCTCTAATAGTTCAGCTTTAAGTTCTGATGTACTTTGAGAACTTAATTGATTTGGATTAAATACATTAACCATTAAAATTTGCACCCTGAAATCTCAAGGAATTTCACTGCCTATAAAGATAAAAACCATGTTAAAAGAGTAGGTTTATAGAGAAGTAGCCTACGTATAATTTAGAGCAGGTTTTACTTAACTCAACACAATTTTCTACTCTCTATTACCTACTACTAAATCTCACTGAATCAAGCAAGAATCTGGCGTCAATCTTTACCACCAAATACGATTTCCTTTGTCATCGACTCGTGCTAGACGAATGACATCAGAAATTTTTTTGGCATCTCTTACATGGTGTAGAGCTTGTTTTTCACCGTCTGGGTATTCGACAATAAAGTACGTTGGAACTAAAATCCAGTCACCTGTGATATCTGGCGTATCTACAGCAACTTGCTGCGCTTTTTCTTCAACAGATTTTGATTCATCCGTGACAATATCACCAGGGTTAACGGTTAAATTTCTTTCTTTAGCAGTTGGTTCCTTGCGTGTATGCCAATCTCGACTTACAGGCTGTTCGATTGGTTTCTTTTCGAGTTGCTTAGCCATAATACTTTTTAGTAAGTTGAACCTCATGAACTTACTAAATTCAATGTAGAAAATTTAAAAATTAGTTTGCTCTCTCATTAGAGAGAAACTTGTCAGGCTATATCTGTCGAAAAAACCGTATTCTTTGTTACAGGTTATCCGTACTATAGAAGTTAAGTTACTTATTTACAGTAATAATGCTTAATTATTAAGGCACAGGTTAATAGAAAAACGCTTAACGATTGAACCCGCAGCAACAATCAAATGCATGAAAGCAATCAGCCAAACGCTTCTTACATTCCCGTAATGTGAACAACAAGTTCTCTATTATGGCTACGCCGTCGATGCTCCCAAATATATATACCTTGCCAAGTACCTAACAATAACTCACCTTTAGCAATCGGAATTTGTTCTGATGTATGCGTAAGTACTGTACGAATATGTGCTGGCATATCATCAGATCCTTCAGCGCTGTGGATGTAATAAGCATCTTCAGGAACGAGTTTCGCTAAGAAGTTTTCTAAATCTTTTAGTACGTCAGGATCGGCATTTTCTTGAATCACAAGACTAGCCGAAGTATGACGTAAAAAGAGATGACAAATTCCTGTTTCTATAACTGATTCAGCAACAATTGATTCAATTTTGGTAGTCACATTATTAAGAGACTTGCCTTGCGTGGGAATTCTTAAGATTTTTTGGTAATGCATCGTTAGTGAATTACTGAAAATAGTCTAAAACAGCATGGGCGATCGCTTCATTACCATCGAGGGCAATTCCTTGCGACTTTCTTGGTGTCAAAGGTGCTTGTTCGAGAAATTCCCAACCACTGTGGAAAAATTCGTCTGGGCTAATAACTTGGTGATGCGCATAATCTGTAATTCCTTCAATCAACAAAGCTGCTTCCGCAAAATCATCACGGGTCAGAGTAATAATAGGCACCTGTTGGTGAATTGCTTCGGCGAATGTACTAAAACCAGGTTTGGAAACAACTCTGCCACAAAGCTGCATAAAATCAACTGGACGATACTGCGGATCGCTGATTTTAAGTAAGTTAGGTAAATCTGGGGCGTTACGCGCAAACGTGATAAATTGCCAATCGGGAAATCGTTGTACATTATTGTATGGAATTTGCTGTAAGCCCAAGCCACCGAAAGTTAATAAGATTGTGCGCTCTTTTGGTGTTGTGATCTTCCATTTAGATCGTAGCGCATCAGATTGGTGGGATGGAGAACCACCAGGTAGCCCAAAGTCTGTGATATTTTGAAACGCACTCATGGGTTCGTGGAATGGTAGGCGGAGTAAGCGATCGCACTGACTGTAGCAATCGGAAATCCAATCCGCGATTTCCTGAAATTCACTTCCCCAATCACGATAAATAAAGTCCCAACCAAAATTGCTGATAGTCCAACACGGAACATTTGCGGTTTTCCCAATTACGCTAGCTAAATGGGGAACATCCGCTAAGATTAAATCGACGCGATTTTGCTTGATAAAGTTAACTTCTCCGGCGACAATTGCGTTTTGTTGACTGCGGATATGCTGCATTTTTTCGAGTGTGGCGGCTTTGTCCATTTTGAGACTATCGCTTTGTACTACACCAACATCAAACGATCGCGGACGGTAGATAAAATCATTTTGAAAGTATGATTCGAGAAACCAACGTGGTGTTGTAGTAACGAAAATTACCAACGTTTCTGGACAGAGTTTTTTGATCGTCGCAACAACCGATGCAGTCCGCGCTGCATGACCAAATCCGTGACTGGTAACGGCTACGTAGATAATGGGAGACATATATTAGGGGTCAGAGGTCAGGGAGTTGTGAGTTATGAATGTTGAGTTATGAGTTTAAGAGATTTAAGACAATTCTTTTAATTCAAAACTTAAAACTAGCTACTAACCACTAGTCACTTTCTACAATAACTTTCGATTCCGGTAATGAGTTGATCGATCTCACTTGTTGTCGTGAAGTAGTGAACACACCCACGAATGCAATCAGGATCGAGGAGTGTCCGCGTCATCATGTTTTGTGATTCTAAGTACTGTACTAGCTGTTTATGACTACCAGGTTGTTTTTGTTTTAACTGAAAAGAAACAAGACTCGATTCGGGTGGAGTAGCGCGTAAACAGAGAATATCAGAAAGTTCGTTTAACCGTTGCCAAAGATAGTGACTCAGTTGCAGAATTTGTTCGTAGCGTTGTTTTGCGCTTCCCCATTGTTGATGCGTTGCGATCGCTGCTCTTAATCCGCAATACTGTCCAAAGGCAGAAGTGGCGACTTCATAGCGTCGTCCATCCGGTTGCCAATCTACAGGCTTACCTCGGCTATCCATCGTGATACTACGCCAGCCGATAAACGTTGGTTGCAGTGATTCCCTAGCTTCGGGACGGATATATAATCCACCCACGCCCATTGGACCACACCACCATTTATGACCTGTAAAAGCATAAAAGTCTGCTTCAAGTTCAGTTAAATTTAACGGTAATAACCCAACTGACTGCGCTGCATCGACTAAAATTTGTATTCTACTATTGTACTCGCGGCAAACTTGCGCAATTTTGTTCACAGGTAAAACCTGACCTGTATTCCAAAGAATATGACTTAAAACAACGAGTCGCGTATTTGGGGTAAGGTTTTGCGCAATCACTTCCGCAGGATCGCCGCCATTCAGAGTTGCCATAATTGGACAAAAAGAAACTTCGACATTGAAACGTCGGGAAATTTCTTGCGTTGTCGCGATGACTCCTGGGTGTTCGCAGTCGGTAAGTAAAATGCGATCGCCTGCTTGCCAATCGATACCCCATAAGGCAATGTTACAGCCCACTGTGACATCTTCGGTAATTGTTATTGTGTCAGTTGGGACATTGAGTTCTGAGGCGATCGCTTCTCGCGTTTGTCTGACCTCCTCAACTATCCAACTATTCACCTTTGTCGAAAAAGGACCATATGTTTGAATATATTCTTGTGCTTGATTAATAGCATCGATCGCCGCTTGCGGCATTGGTCCTTGACCACCATAGTTAAAATAAGCCTTATTTGCTAAAGCGGGAAATTGTTGTCGGTGTTGTTCAGTCTGAGTAGCAGAAATACTTATCATTGTTAGAAGTAGCTCGCTGTTAGTGAATAGTATGACGCGATCGCACTCATAATAAAGGAATCAGGAAACCTAAAATATCTCCTCTGACCCCTAACCTCTTAAAATTGCTAGTCTAGAGTCATGCTAATGACTGCTGAACTGCTGCTGCAATATCAACGTTGTCAAAGACGCGCTTTTTTGGATACTCATGGCGATCGCAGCCAGCGAGATTCTCCGAGTGAGTTTTTACTACGACTACAACAAGACAAATTAATTCATCAACAAAATGCTTTAGCGCAACAAAATCATCAGCAACCTGATTATTACAAAGGAAACTGGGAAGCAGGTGCGATCGCAACACTCGAACTTATGCAGCAAGGCGTTGAGCGTATTAGTCAAGGAATCTTACTCACTACCTATCTAGAAAAATATACCCTGCTCAGTCGTCCAGATTTACTGATCAAACAACCAGGAAAGTCATCTTTCGGTGATTGGGTTTATATTCCTGCGCAAATCGAATTGGGAAAGCGCCCTAAGTTAGAGTATCAAATTATCGCGGCGTACAACGCGCACGTATTAGAGCAAATTCAAGGAATTGCACCAAAAACAGCATGGTTATTTCTGCGTCGTCCAGAAGTTTATACTGTAGATGTTGCAAGATGGACATCGCAGATGCAGCGTAGTTTAGATCGCTGTCTGGAAATCTTAGAAGCAGAATTAGCACCCGAAGTTTTTATTTCGCGACAGCGATGTAGTCTTTGTCGTTGGTACAGTCAGTGTTATGCGATCGCAAAAGATCAACAACATCTCTCGCTCATTCCTGGAGTCACTCCTAATCGCTACACGCAATTACAAGCTTTAAACGTTGTTACTCTCGAATCTCTGACTCAAGTCAATCCTACACAATTAGAATCGCTACCAGGATTTGATCGCCAAGTCGCACACAAGTTAGTTTTACAAGCGCAAGCCGTATTTGAAAATCGTCCAATTTTGTTAAATACAACTTGTGAGATAGCTGTATCACCTGCACCGATAGAACTTTACTTTGATATCGAAGCCGAACCTGATCTTAATTTAGATTACTTGCTAGGAATATTAGTCATTGATCGTCAAACAGGAACCGAAACATTTCATGAATTTTTAGCCGAAACACCCGCTCAAGAAGAAACTGTTTGGCAGCAATTTTTAGATTTAGTTCACCAGTATCCGACTGCACCAATTTATCATTTTTGTGCGTATGAAGTCGATACAGTCAAACGCTTAGGTAAGCTTTATCACACTCCACGATCGCAAATTAAAACACTTCTAGCGCGGTTTGTAGATGTGTATGAGCAAGTTATCCAAACGGTTGCTTTACCAGTAGAAAATTATACTTTAAAAGCGATCGCGCGTTGGTTAGGGTTCGAGTGGCGCGATCCACAAGCAAATGGTTCGCATTGTATTTATTGGTACGATCAGTGGTTAGCTACAGGCGACCGCGCGTTATTAGATGCGATTGTCCGCTACAACGAAGACGACTGTCATGCGACACGTCATGTCAAAGATTGGTTATTAGATTTTATTGCGATCGCAGAGGTTAGAGAGCAGAGGACTAAGGCACTGCCTTGCCCATAGAGATCAGGGTTAAAACCTCCTAGAAGAGACGATGTAAGCATCCCTTCGATTGCTATAGTTAATCCTCTATTTGATCTCCAAATGATTAAAACACCCTATATGTCATTGAGCCGCAAACTATTACAGCCAATTATATTAATTTTCCTTAGTTTATTATTTGCTGTTATTTTTATTACACGGCAAACCACACCCGCAGTACCAGTCACCGCAGTTAATTTTTTAGGAGAAGCAACAATTCCTACTGGGTTTTCTTTTCAAGGTACAGAACTCGGTGGGTTATCAGGAATTACTTATGATTCTACAAAAGATGTCTATTACGCAGTGTCTGATGATCGCAGCGAAAAAGCACTAGCGCGATTTTATACATTGCAAATTAACATAAATCAGGGATTGCAACAGGGTAATGTGACACCTTTAAACGTAACGACTCTGTTAAACACAGAAAATCAACCTTTTGAAAGATATCGTATCGATGCGGAGGGAATTGCGTTAACGAATCGCGAAACGGTGTTTATTTCCTCTGAAGGTGATGCGCAAAGATTAATCAATCCGTTTATCAAAGAATTCTCCTTAACAAGTGGGAAAGAATTGCGATCACTGCCCATACCCGAACGATTTTTACCCACAGCAAGCCGCGATCGCGGTATTCGGAATAATAATGCATTTGAAAGTTTGACAGTGACACCCAATCAGCAATATCTCTATACCGCCACCGAGAATGCATTGCTGCAAGATGAACCAATAGGGCAACCTGATACGAGTTCGCCATGTCGAATTTTGCAATATGACTTACGTTCGGGCAAGCGATCGCATGAATATCTTTACATTACCGAAGCTGTACCAACACAAATCAATTTACCTCGATTTATGCGTGTTGGGCTTGTTGATTTATTCGCTGTCGATGACAATGGCAATTTTATTAGCTTAGAACGTGCATTTACAGGCTTAGGATACAGCATTCGCTTGTACGAAGTCTCCTTAACAGACGCCGATGATATAAGTGATATCGAGAGTCTACGTCAGGTTGAGATTAGCAGTATCAAACCTGTCAAAAAAAGATTGTTGCTCGACCTCAAAACCTTAAAAAACGTCACATTAGATAACATCGAAGGCGTGACTTTAGGACCCGCATTAACGGATGGGCGATCACTCCTGCTCGTCAGTGATAACAACTTTCAGCCTGCGCAGCGTACTCAATTCCTCGCCATTGAGATTAGATAAAGTTTGACAAATCTAGAAAAGTATGCGATGATAGAAATCGGTCAAAAATTGGGACTGTAGTTCAATTGGTTAGAGCACCGCCCTGTCACGGCGGAAGTTGCGGGTTCGAGCCCCGTCAGTCCCGTTCCTAGTAGATAAGACATAGGTTAGGATAATAAACCTATGCTCATAGGGTAGTAGAAGCGTTATCTGCTACACCTGTTAAACCTTACAGCTAAAATCTAAAGTTAACATGACTGTTAGAGTTCGGATCGCCCCTAGTCCTACAGGGAATCTACACATTGGAACTGCAAGAACTGCGGTATTTAACTGGTTATTTGCTCGTCATCATGGCGGTCAGTTTATTCTACGAATTGAGGATACTGATACAGAGCGATCGCGTGAAGAATACACGCAAAATATCCTCGACGGTTTAACGTGGTTAGGATTGAATTGGGACGAAGGACCAATCTTTCAGTCACACCGTTTGGATGTGTATCGCCAAAAAGTTCAAGATCTACTCGATCAAGGGCTAGCATACTACTGCTATTGTTCGGAAGAAGAACTCAACGCCATGCGCGAAGCCCAAAAAGCCCGCAATGAAGCGCCGCGTTACGATAACCGCCATCGCAATCTCACACCCGAACAACAAGCCGCGTTTGCAGCCGAAGGGCGTCGTCCAGTGATTCGTTTCAAGATAGAAGACGATCGCGAAATTGTCTGGAATGACATGGTGCGCGGACACATGAGTTGGTGCGGTAGTGACTTGGGAGGCGATATGGTAATCGCCCGTGCGGCGCAAGCTGGGGACATCGGTCAACCGTTGTATAATTTTGCCGTGGTTGTCGATGACATCGATATGCAAATTACCCATGTGATCCGCGGAGAAGACCACATTGCCAATACTGCTAAGCAAATTCTACTTTATGAAGCTTTTGGGGCAACTGTTCCAGAGTTCGCGCATACACCCCTGATTTTAAACGCAGAGGGACGCAAGCTTTCCAAACGCGACGGAGTAACATCGATTTTTGACTTTAAAGAAATGGGCTTTGTCGCCGAAGCGATGGTCAATTATATGACTTTACTCGGTTGGTCGCCGCCAGATTCAACACAGGAATTGTTTACTTTGGAAGAAGCGGCGCAGCAATTCGGTTTTGAACGCGTTAATAAAGCTGGGGCAAAATTTGACTGGGCAAAGTTAGATTGGATTAATAGTCAGTATCTGCACGCAATGCCTGCCAAGAAACTGACAGATTTATTGATACCATATTGGCAAGCTGCAGGGTATGAATTTGACCCGATCGGCGATCGCGTTTGGTTAGAAAAGATCGCCAGTGTCATTGGTCCTAGTTTAACTCGTCTCAAAGATGCGGTAGAAATGAGTTGGCTATATTTTACTAATTCGTTGACCTACAGCGACGATGCAATGCATCAATTACAGCAAGAAGGTTCTAAAGCAGTACTTGAAGGTGTTTTAGCTGCACTCAATAATAGAACGGAATTAACCGAAGCAAGTAGTCAGGAAATTATTAAACACGTTGTCAAAGAAAAGAATGTCAAGAAAGGATTGGTCATGCGATCGCTGCGTGCAGCCTTAACTGGAGATATGCAAGGTCCAGACTTAATTCAATCTTGGGTTATTTTACATCAACGCCAGTTCGATAAACCAAGATTAGAAAGTGCGATCGCAACTGTTCACTAAAACAAAGCCTGCTGCGGCGGGCTTTTTTGGAACTATCTTGGTTTTCCAGAAGTCGAATGAATGAAGGAGTAAGGTTCTGCTATTCCATCTATGACTTTGATAAATCCAGAATGCCCAACAAAGTGCTAAATTTAAGCGTAATTTTAGCGATTTCTATCGCTATTGTTGGACTCAGAATACCCAAAGTTCAAGCACAGCCAGCACCACTATTCGAGAATGTAACAATTGATCGCAATTTCTCCTCACCTTTGACGCTGAGAGGAATTAGTGGTGGTTCAGTACCAGCCCAAAAAGTAGCAGGAAGAACTGAAACTGTGAATGGACTATGTGTCGGTTTCGTCGATGCAGAACCCGATCACACTTTAGTATTAAAAGACTTTTTTGAGTATCTCCGACTTCAGATACAAAGTCCTCAAGATACTACTATTATTGTGCGCGGTTTTGGTGGTACTTGGTGTAACGATGACGCAGAAGGAAAAAATCCTGGTATCGGCGGAGAGTGGCTAGCTGGTAGCTATGATATCTGGGTAGGTTCGTTTGATCGAGATAATTATTATCCTTATATTTTGAGAATGACTAAAGAGCGCTAGTCTAAATTGTAGGTTTTTAGAAATAACCACAAAGGATAAAAAGCACGAATGCGATCGCAAATAAATTCACAGCTACACAAACTAAGTTCAAGGACTATTTGAACTTCGTTTGTGTAGCCTCGACTTCAGTCGAATGGCGTCTGTGATTCCCTCGTATATATCTAAATTTCAAATAGTTTTTGCGTAAGTCCTCATGACAACAGTTTGTTTGCATGATAAAAATGAAATTGAGACACTACTATGTCAAAATACTTTTCTCCATCTCTACAGTGTTGGAGATTTAGACAATTTTTTCTGGCGACACACAACTTGGTACGGCTTACACGAAGATACGCTGAAGCAAGTTGTTTTAATATATACAGGTTCTGATCTACCTGTACTTTTGGGTTTGACAGTAGAACCAAATTTAATGACACGTCTACTACAGTCAACCATACATCTTCTTCCAAGACGAATTATACGCATCTAAGTGGAAACTTAGCTCAAATATTTGCTGAGGATTATCAAGTACAATCCCACGGCTTGCATAACAAAATGGCTTTAACTAATAGTCAGTTTTCAACTAAGTTTGATACATCTGAAGTTGTTCAACTTACAGTAGAAGATGCAGATGAAATAGCAGAATTTTATCCCGTGAGTTATCCAGAAAACTGTTTTGATTCGCGGATGCTAGCAACTGGATATTACTACGGTATTCGATGCGGCAACACGCTTGTTAGTATCGCAGGAGTCCATGTATATTCGCCACAGTACAAAGTCGCAGCCTTAGGAAAAATTGCAACGCATCCACAATTTCGCGGACAAGGGTTGAGTAAAAAAGTTGTAGCGTGGAATATATCGGTTTAAATGTGAAAGCCGATAATGCGATCGCGATCAGGTGTTATGAAAAACTTGGTTTTGAGTGGATAGCTACTTAACTTTATGCTGACTATCAACAATTACTTTTACTTTTACTCATCGTAGTGATACAAAACTTTGAGCAGCAAGATCGCGACAGTTAACCAAAGGTTAACTTTTTTCTAACCATTTATTATAGCCTCTTAACCATAGACCAGTATTCTATCTGTAGTGAGATTTCTACGTGTTTTTAGAATCAATACACAGATAATATGCTGCGTCACAAAATGAGTATCAAACTTGGTCACTTGCAAGCAAATGTGACAACTCGAAAAGCGATCACCTCTCTTTTCGTAGCGGGTGCAACAATTGGTTTGTCAATACCCGCAGTGCGTTCTCAAAATCCAACGACAATCCGAGTTGATGGTTCTAGTACAGTTTTCCCCATTACTGAAGCTGTAGCCGAAGACTTTCAAAAACAAAACGGCGGGAGAACGCGAGTCACAGTTGGTATTTCTGGTACTGGAGGTGGCTTTAAAAAGTTCTGTCGTGGCGAAACCGAAATTTCTAACGCTTCTCGACCAATTAAAGCTGAAGAAATGGCAGCTTGTAAGAGCGCTGGGATTCAATACATCGAAATTCCCGTAGCTTACGACGCTTTAACAGTCGTTGTCAATCCTAGAAACAACTGGGTAAACAGCATGACTGTCGCCGAGTTGAAGCGCATTTGGGAACCAGCTGCCCAAGGTAAGATTACGAATTGGAGTCAAGTACGTAAAGGATTTCCCAATTCTCCAATGAAATTGTATGGTCCTGGCGCAGATTCAGGAACTTTTGAATACTTTACTGAAGCGGTAGTAGGTAAAGCAAAGTCTAGCCGCACAGACTACACAGCTAGTGAAGATGATAACGTCCTTGTACAAGGAGTCAGCCGCGATCGCGGTGCTTTAGGTTATTTTGGTTATGCGTACTACGAAGCCAACAAAAATCGCTTAAAAGCCTTAGCAATTGATAATGGTAACGGTAAACCTGTGTTACCTTCTAGAGCAGCAGTAGAAAACGGTACATACCAACCTTTATCGCGTCCTTTATTTATTTACGTAAACGCTAAAGCAGCAGGTAGAGAGGATGTAAAACAATTCATCAACTACTACATCAGCAATGCGCCTAAATTAGTGAGTGAAGTTGGTTATGTAGCTTTACCCGCCCGTGCTTACACTTTAGCAAGTAACCATTTCCGACAAAATAAAGTAGGAACGGTCTTCGGAGGCAAAGAAGCTGTTGGACTGCGTATTGAAGAATTATTACAGCGTGAAGCTAGACTGTAAATAATAGTTATAAAACTCGCGATTAGTAGTTAGCATAAAGCTGATTTCTAATCGCTCAACCATAAAATTTTTCTTCAGTCCACGTACGTGGACTTGATTTTTAAGCCGCGAATTCATTCGCCAGGCGCATAAGATGTACTTACATTATGGTAGAAAGGCAACTACAAATTACAATAAAACCCTCATCATCAAGATTACTGCGGAATATTCAGGAGAAAGCAATTGAAATTTTATTATTTCTCGCTGCTTGTTCTTCCGTAGCAACAACGATTGCCATTATTGGAATTTTGGTGTATGAATCAATAACTTTTTTTAGAGAGGTTTCTTTAATAAACTTTCTCACAGATACACAATGGTCGCCGCTATTTGATGATGCGCATTATGGAATTTTACCACTACTTTCGGGTACGTTAGTAACGACTACTGTGGCTTTGTCAGTCGCAGTACCTTTAGGAACTATAGCAGCAATTTATTTAAGTGAATTTGCACCTTTTCGATTTCGTGAATTGATTAAACCGTGTTTAGAGTTATTAGCTGGTATTCCGACAGTAGTTTATGGTTATTTTGCGCTTTTATTTGTAACACCTTTATTACAAAACTTTTTATGGGATCTTCCTGGATTTAATATGTTAAGTGCTGGCATTGTGATGGGAATTATGATTATTCCCTATGTCAGTTCAGTTAGTGAAGATGCGATGCGATCTGTCCCTGTGCAACTACGCGAAGGTTCGTACGCAATGGGTGCGACGCGCTTACAAACAGCGTTAAAAGTTGTCTTTCCCGCAGCCATTTCAGGAATTACAGCAGCTTATATTTTGGGAATTTCGCGTGCAGTTGGTGAAACAATGATTGTGGCGATCGCTGCTGGTTTACAACCGACTCTCACCTGGAATCCGATGAATGAAGCTGCAACAATTACCGCCTATATTGTCTCAGTTAGTCTAGGCGATTTACCTCATGGTAGTTTAGAGTACCAAACAATCTTTGCTGCTGGGCTAACGCTGGTATTAATGACTTTAGTTCTTAATATTTTTGGTTATTTTCTCAGCAGACGTTATCGCGAAAAATACTAATTATGCAGCAAGACTTACAACAAATTAAAACAATTATTGCCCGTAATAAACTTTGGCAAGGTTTGTTTGCTGTCGTTGGCTTGTTGTCTATATTAGTAGGAATTGTAACACTTATTACATTGATTCTAGATTTATTTATTGATGGCTTACCTCGTTTATCGTGGCAATTTTTAATATCTTTTCCTAGCCGGAAGCCCGAAGAAGCAGGAATTTTAGCTGCTTGGGTAGGAACAATTCTTGTGATGATTGTCACTGCGATCGCCTCCATACCTGTGGGAATTGCTTCGGGAATTTATTTAGAAGAATATGCTGGGAAAAATTGGTTAACAGGGTTAATCGAAATCAATGTAACTAACCTAGCAGGTGTTCCTTCAATTATTTACGGACTTTTAGCATTGGGTTTATTTGTCTATCAATTCAATTTAGGTGAAAGTGTTCTTACTGCGGGATTAACTCTTGCGTTACTTGTTTTACCAATCGTTATTGTTACGACACGCGAAGCATTACGCGCAATTCCTAACAGTATCCGCGAAGCAGCTTACGCAATGGGTGCAAGTAAATGGCAAACAATTTGTGATCATGTGTTACCCTACTCAATTGGTAGTATTCTTACTGGTGTTATCATTGGTTTATCACGTGCAGTTGGTGAGACTGCACCTTTAATTACAATCGGGGCGCTAACGTTTATTGCTTTTTTACCCGATCCACCCATCAAAGCAGAATTTCCTTACATTTCTTTCAGTTGGTTACAAGCGCCCTTTACAGTAATGCCAATTCAAATGTTTAATTGGGTATCGCGTCCTGAACCAGATTTTCAAATTAATGCTGCTGCTGCTGGTGTCGTATTAATCTGTATGACATTAGGAATGAATGCTTTGGCAATTTATCTCCGCTATCGTATCCGTAAGCAAATCAAATGGTAGAAGCAACATCCATTAAAACTAAAGCTAAAGTTAACAACCTGAACTTTTACTATGGCACAGTACAGGCGTTGAAAAATATCAGTTTGCTTGTACCAGAAAATAAAGTAACAGCTTTAATTGGACCTTCAGGGTGTGGTAAAACTACCTTACTACGCTGTTTTAATCGGATGCACGATCTTTATCCTGGTAATCGTTACGAAGGGGAAATTATACTCGATTCTGAACGAATAAATATTTTAAGTCGTCGCATCGATCCCATTGAAATCCGAATGCGGATTAGTATGGTGTTTCAAAAGCCAAATCCCTTCCCAAAATCAATTTATGAAAATGTAGCGTATGGATTGCGCGTGCGAGGCGAATCGCGACGCAATATCATCGATGAAAAAGTAGAACAAGCTTTACACAATGCTGCGCTTTGGGATGAAGTGAAAGATCGCTTGTACGATTTAGCTTTCAATCTTTCTGGCGGACAACAGCAGCGGTTGTGTATTGCACGCGCCTTAGCAACAAACCCCGAAATAATTCTTTTTGATGAACCTACATCAGCACTCGATCCAATCTCTACAAGTAGCATTGAAGCATTAATTACTCGATTAAAAGAACAAGTAACAATCTTAATTGTGACGCACAATATGCAGCAAGCTGCGCGCATTTCAGATTACACAGCTTTTATGTATCTTGGTGAAATTATCGAGTTTGAACACACAAAGCAAATGTTTACACATCCTAATAAGAAACAAACTGAGGATTATATTCGCGGTAGATTTGGGTAGGAGAGTAGTTAATATTTGGTAGCTAGAAAATGAGGGATATCCAGGTATTTTGTAAGTAATATGAATCAGTCTAGTTTACTAGGGAAAAAACTACCCCCCATAATACATTTTTTATATCGACCCATGCTGTTTATTTCTTTGACTTTGCATGGAATAGTTTTGATGCTACCAATACCACATTCAACAAAACCGCAAGTTGAACAAAAACCACAACAAGAAAAATTAGAAATTACCCAGTTACTCGCACCACCGAAGAAACCTTCTCCTCAACCATCTGTACAAAAAACACCTTTACAGCGTCAGCAAGTTGCACAGCCAACCCCTAAAATTACACCAAAGCAGGTAAAATCGCCAATAATATCACAGCCAAAACCATCTCCCAGTATTTCTCCAACACCTCAAGCAACAATAAGTCCTACACCTACACCCCTTGCATCACCAACTCCAGAACCAACGCCTGAATCAACAATAGAAGCATCTCCTAACGTTTCAGATGATAATGTTACAGAATTTCAAAATCTTTTCGGAGAAGTTTCAGGAGAAGTGCCGGAAGAATTGGGAGTTGATCCAAGTTATTTTGCACAGCCAGAATTATTTTTTACACCAGAAAGTTTAGCGACAGATGAACCGCAACAAAAACAGGAGATTGCGCGGATTAAATGGATTTCACTCAAAACACCCGAACAAGTCTTTACTGAAATTGAACAACAGCTAAAAAGTAGTGGAATGGAAGTTTCCTCGCAAGGCGAATACGGCGGGGGAAATATTTATAAGCTACAAAAAGGCAATTTTGTCAAGTATTTAAACTTAGTCCCTACAGCAACAAGTATCGGGACAATGATTGTTGTATGGAATAGCGATCCGAATGCTAATCAATAGCTAAAGAAACGCGATCGCCTCCGACATCACGCATCTCTCCTAATAGTTGCACAACCAATTCATAAGGTAATTTGCTATCCGGTTGCAGTAAAACAGAACCTTGAGGATTTTGCTGAAGATAAACTCGCATTTGTTGTAAGAGTTGTTGTTTAGTTACTTGTTGTTGATCGAGTAAAATTTGTTTTTCCTTGAATTCTACAAGTAGTGGTGGTGCGTTTTCTAGTGATATAGTATTATCTTGTGCAGGTAGCTGAATATTAACGCCTTGTTCGTTTGTCAATGTCATAGAAACTAAGACAAAAAAAGCCAAAGTTGCCATCATTACGTTCAACATTGGCGTTAAATCAATTGTAGGTATTACACTACGTTGTTGATGTTTAAATCGCATAGTATTAATTTCTTTCGATAGCTAAAGAGACGCGATCGCCTCCGACATCCCGCATTTTTCTTAACACTTGAACCACTTGTTTATACTGGAGTTTTTTATCAGCTTTCAGTATTACTAATGCTTGAGGACTTTGCTCTAAATATAATTTTATTTTCGGCTCTAGTGCTGTTATAGTAATAGACTTATCGTCAATTATAATCTCTCCACGTTGATTTAAACCGACAATTAGAGGTTCTAGCAGAGAACTTTGTTCGCGTACACCATTACCTACTGCTGGTAAACTTACATTAGCGATTCTTCTACCTGATAATGTCATTGAAGTGATGATGAAAAACGTGAGAACAGACATCAACACATCCATCATCGGTATTAAATTAACTTCCGGTATCTGCGAGGAATGCCTTTGCTGATTTCTAAACAAAATAAATCACCAGTTACCAGTTACCAATTACTCATTACCCTGAGTACTATTTTGTCCAATCGAACTGAACATCGGTTCATACCAAGTTTGGCGATAGATGAGTTCTAATTCACTACCCACATCTGAAAAGTAATCAATTTGTTGAGATTGTAACGTCACGAAAACTCGGAAAAAAATTAACGCAATAATTGCCACAATCATTCCCGTAGCAGTAGTAATTAAGGCTTCACCAATACCCGCAGCTGCGCGTGTAGCTTCCGCAGTTGTTCCACCGCCACCAATATTTAAATTATTAAACGTACCAATTAAACCTGTAACTGTGCCTAATAATCCTAATAAAGGCGCAAGCGCTACGACAGTTTCTAATAATTTATCACCTTTACGCATTTGCGTAAATTCTTTATCTCCCGCCGCTTCCATTGCCAAACGAAAAGTTTCAGGAGTAGGCTGCGTTAACTTTAAAGGCGCAAATAAAAAACGACCAATTGGTAAAAATTGAGCTTTTTGAGCTATATTCGCAGCTTTCATCAAATCAAAACGTGCTGCTGCTAACACATCATGAACAATTCGATCTTCTTTACTGAGTAATTGAAACCAAAACCAAGCACGTTCCAAAGCACAAGCAAACGTTAAAATAGAAAGCCCTAACAAGGGCAACATCACCGGACCACCTGCAATTAAGGTGTCATATACTCTAGCCATGTTTATTTTCTCTGGCTCTTGAAATCGCTGTGTATGTAGATACCTGTTCTACTTAAATACACTGTTAAAGTTAAGAGAGGATTATCAAATCAACAAAACAAGTCATGCTTGATTCGAGTCTTGTCGTATTCATCGGTACTGCCATTACAATGGCAGTACCTTTGATTGTGAAGCCTGATCCAGGAATGCTATATGTAACTGCACGTACTCTAAAACAAGGACAACGCGTTGGTGCAATTTCTGCAATTGGATTAAGTGTAGGAATTCTTGTTCATGTATTAACCGCAGCCGCTGGACTTTCCGCGCTTTTGATGACATCAACAGTAGCGTAAAACATTGTTAAATATGTAGGTGCGGGGTATCTAATTTACTTAGGAATTCAAACACTTTTAGAGCGCGATCGCAATCCCACCGTCACAATTCCACAAACAATAACGCTATCAAACACCTTCTCGCAAGGATTACTCACCAATATTTTCAACCCCGAAGGTGATGCAGCACTACAAACAATCACATTAGAAATGCTATTTGTTATCCTCTCAATTCTTTGGCTTACTGTCGTTGTTCTATTCCTCAATAAAGCTGGTACTTGGCTACAAACGTGGTTGCGCAATTCCGGTATAGCTAAAGTCCAAAAATGGCTAGCAGGCTCAATTCTCATCTTCATTAGACTCCGCCTCGCCATAGCCGAACAAGAATAACCTTATCTGGAATTTGAAAAATCAAAAGCGCACAAAATCAAAGTTCCCGCACCGATTAGGCTTTTTGGCACAGCCGTAAGGTATCCATTCCGACGGTTGGTACGCAAGGACATTTTCACTAAATAAAAACTGCCTATCTTTTGTTGTAACTTCAGTATAGTGCGATCTGTCCGTTTCGCATAGTGCAGCTTTTAAACTGACACAACGAAAAGAAGATCAATTTGTATTCAATTAGCAATATGTGTTATCTTAGTTAAACTAGATTCTGCTGCGGGCATAGTTTAGTGGTAAAACCATAGCCTTCCAAGCTATTGATGCGAGTTCGATTCTCGCTGCCCGCTTAAAATTTAAACTACCGACAAACCCACTTCCATAATGGATGAGTCGCACCTTGTTGACGAATGCGATGCACTTGTTGTTCTAAACGGCGCTTTTCCTGCGAAGGTATTCCCCAGAGGATATTGCGACTTTGCCATATTAAGACACCTAAAGTCATCCCAATACAGATTGCTAAACCCAAAGTTGATATTGGGTTGTAGTACAAGCCATAGCGCACTGCTACCCAGGTGAAATACTGTCGCCACAAAGCAATTTCTTCGCGTAACCCCCACAAGCTCAACAAACCAATCGTTAGCCACAATATACCTACAAACAACCATCTACCGTAGACAGTTAGCTGATATAGCTTCTCAACCTGCTGTTTTAAAGTTGTGTCGTGATAAATTTCAGATTGATTGTAATAGCGTGGCTGATCGGGTTGAGCCATAGTGAGGGTAGGATTTCTAAGGATCTTCCGGTGAGGAATTAATCACAGATGCACCTTGTGTTGCCAAACGTTGACCACTACGTTCGCGCCACCAAGCAAGGAGGGTACTCGCGATGAAGATGCTGGAGTAAGCACCACAAATGAAACCGATAATCAATGCTAAGGCAAAGTTTTTTAAAGTTTCTCCACCAAATAGAAAAATAGAAAACAACGCGAGTAATGTTGTTAATGTCGTGTTAATTGATCTTGTGAGCGTTTGATTGACAGCATCATCGACAATATCACTAATCGGACGGTCAGGACTTGTTTTTAATATTTCCCGAATTCGGTCATAAATTACCACAGTATCGTTAACCGAAAAACCCGTGATGGTGAGTAAAGCAACAATAAATAAACTGTCTACCTCAACACCCCACACTAAGCCTAAAATGGCAAAAACGCCTGCCGTTGTCAACACATCATGCAGGAGCGCGATAATTCCAAATACGGCAAAATCCAACTGAAACCGCAGACTAATATAGATGATAATGCCGACAAAGGAGACAATTAACGCCAACAAGCCAGAAGTTAACAACTGGCGACCGATTGTTGGACCTACGGTGTCGATCTGCGTCGATTGCGGATCGAATGCACCAATTTGTTGACTTAATGCATCTTGCAACTGTGTGCGTTGCTCGACGTTTAAGGTACTCGTGCGAATCGAGATTCCTTGTTGTTCTTGCCCCAAAATCTGAATGCTGCTGTTAGAAAGTCCTTGCGCGGCGAGAACTTCGCGCACCGCAGTAATATCTATCGGTTGAGCGCAATTATTTGGTTGACTGCAATCGCGTTCGAGTTGTAATCGCGTACCGCCAATAAAATCTAAACTAGGACGCAATGGCGCGCCAATTTGCTGCCAAGAAATCAGCATTGCCACTAACCCAGCAATAATTGCGGCGGTAGAAATTGTCCACCATAGTTTTCGCGATTGGTTAATACTCAGTTTCATCGTGTCACCTCTGCCCTCCGAACTGCTGGTAGGTTTGGGCAGTACAATTCTGGTTTACGCAACGAAGGCAAGCTAATGGCAATAAACATCAGCGTACGACTACAAGTAATTGCTGTAAACATACTCACTGCGATACCAAGCGCCAAAGTTAAGGCAAAACCACGTACTAAACCTGCTCCTAACCAGAACAATGCTGCGCAAGCAATCCAGGTTGTTACATTGCTATCTAAAATACTGGAAAAAGCGCGGTAAAATCCTGATTCAACTGAACGATACAGCGACTTACCAGCACGAAGTTCCTCGCGCGTTCGCTCAAAAATCAGGACGTTAGCGTCAACTGCCATACCAATACTAAGAATAAAACCCGCAATGCCAGGCAATGTCAAGGTAACACCAAGTAAGGCAAAACTCGCCCAGGTGAGTAAAGCATAAACGACAAGTGATAGATTGGCGATTAAACCAGGAAGGCGATAGTAGATGACCATGAAGATCAATACAAGAATCAAACCACCAATACCAGCATAGATACTGCGTTGAATGCTGTCTCTTCCTAAGGTGGCACCTACAGTCCGATTCTCGACAATTTCAACAGGGACAGGTAACGCACCACCACGTAATTGAATTGCTAAATCGTTCGCTTCTTGGGCGGTAAAGCGTCCTGTAATTACGGCTGATCCTCCAGTGATTCCGGTTTGCGCAAATTCAGGACCTACTGTAGGAGCGCTAATTAATTCGTTATCAAGAAAAATACCGATACTGCGTCCTGTTCCCGCAAGATTGCGCGTCAATTGCGCAAAAAGTTCAGCACCAGGTGCATCGAAGCGAATCCCAACTTCCCAGTTGTTGGCGACCTGCGTGGGTTGACCAAACGCATCTTCGAGGTTTCTGCCTGTCAGGGGAGGATTCGTGCTTTCAAATAACTGCGCGATCGCTGTATTACTACGGTCAATCGCTTCCTGATTTTGCTGAATTTCTGCGGTGTTACCTGTCGTACGTAACTCTTGCTGTTTTGCTAGCAGTGCCAATCGCACTTGCTGTTCGGCAAATAATTGGGCTTCGGTGCCAGGTCGTTGCGTGCGAAACTCTAACTGGGCAGTACCGCCAAGCACGCGCTCAGCTTGCTCTGGATCGCTTACTCCAGGTAGTTGAACGAGAATTTGGTCTTGCCCGACTGTTTGCACAACGGGTTCCGAAACACCCAAACCATTAATTCGATTTTCTATTACCCTCTGAACGGCTTCTAGTTCGCGGTCAGTAATTTGTGGAATTTCCGCTGTTGGTTGGACTTGAATTGTTAATTGCGAACCACCTTGGAGGTCTAGCCCCAAGGAAATCGGAATTCTGGCGATCGCCACGATCGCAGCGATTACCAAAACGACGATCAAAGCCAATAGCGATCGCTGTCTTTGCATACTCTAAACCCGCCTGCAACAATGTAAATGCGTTCTAAACGCGCAACGCCACCATTTTCTCGACTGCTTCGATAATTTGCTCAGGCTGCACAATTGTCAATCGTTCTAATGTTCCATTGTAAGGTGTCGGAATATCTTGTGAAGACAAGCGCAGCACGGGTGCATCGAGTTCATCGAAAAGGCGATCGTTAATTGAAGCAATGAGTTCTGCCCCAATTCCTCCAGTACGCATACACTCTTCCACAATAATGACACGATGCGTTTTGCGAATCGACTCGCCAATCGTCTCAAAATCGAGAGGCTTGAGCGAAATTAAATCGATCACCTCAGGGTCAAAGCCATTTTTTTCTAAAGTTTTGACCGCTTGCATCACGTGATGCCGCATTCGCGAGTACGTCAAAATTGTCACGTCCTTGCCTTGGCGGACAACTTCGGCTTTATCTAAAGGCAATAAATATTCAGTTTCTGGTAAATCTTCTTTTAAGTTGTACAGCAGTACGTGTTCAAAAAATAGTACTGGATTCTCGTCACGAATCGCTGACTTGAGTAATCCTTTGGCGTTATAAGGAGTAGAACAGGCGACAATCTTTAACCCTGGAACTGCCTGAAAATAAGCTTCTAGCCGTTGCGAGTGTTCGGCACCGAGTTGCCTACCCACGCCACCAGGACCGCGAATCACCATCGGAATTTTGAAGTTACCGCCTGAGGTATAGCGTAGCATTCCAGCATTATTCGCAATTTGGTTAAAAGCAAGTAGTAAAAACCCCATGTTCATGCCTTCAACAATCGGGCGCAATCCGGTCATTGCCGCACCTACAGCGAGTCCGGTAAAACTATTTTCGGCAATTGGTGTGTCGAGTAGCCGCAGTTCACCGTACTTCTTATAAAGGTCTTTGGTAACTTTGTACGAACCGCCGTAGTGTCCGACGTCTTCACCGAGAACAAATACGGTGGCATCACGTGCCATTTCTTCATCAATGGCGGCACGCAGCGCGTTAAAAAAGAGTGTTTCTGCCATGAACGCAAGGTGGATGAGTTTAATCGGTTAGTCTATAATATTAACCCTTTTTAAGAGGGGTCAGAGGTCAGGGGAACTTCTTTGATGTTTTGGTTGTTAAGGTTGCGTGCTGTTTTGAAACTAAGAAAAGACGCGGTTGAAACCGCCACTAAATAAACAGAACCTGTCTTCACAGATTTTTACAGCCTTGATCTTCTTTAGTCCATGTAGGTGGACTTTGTTTTTAAGCCGCGAATTCATTCGCTAGGCGTTACAGATTTCAGACCACAATAGATTTATAAGCTAAATTAAAAGCAAAAATTTTATACTAAATCATGCTCAAACACGATGTTGTTATAGTTGGTGGCGGATTAGCCGGATGTCGCGCCGCAGTAGAAATTGCCCGCACTGATCCAAAACTAGATATTGCGGTTGTTGCCAAGACGCACCCAATTCGATCGCACTCGGTCGCCGCGCAAGGGGGAATTGCTGCAACGCTCAAAAACGTCGATGCTAGTGACACTTGGGAAGCCCATGCATTTGATACGGTTAAAGGTTCCGACTACCTCGCCGATCAAGATGCGGTGGAATTGCTAGCGCGAGAAGCACCGGATGTGGTGATCGATCTGGAACACATGGGGGTGTTATTTTCCCGTTTACCTGATGGGCGGATTGCGCAACGTGCGTTTGGGGGACACTCACATAACCGCACTTGCTACGCAGCCGATAAAACTGGTCATGCAATTTTACACGAACTCGTCAATAATTTACGGCGGTATGGCGTCCAGATTTACGATGAGTGGTACGTTCTGCGCTTGATTTTAGAAGATGGTCAAGTTAAAGGTATTGTGACGTACAACATTCGCGATGGACATTTAGAGGTTGTCCGCGCTAAGGCAGTGATGTTTGCAACAGGTGGTTATGGTCGCGTTTATAATACTACCTCGAATGATTATGCTTCCACAGGTGATGGGTTGGCAATGACCGCAATGGCGGGATTGCCGTTGGAAGATATGGAGTTTGTGCAATTTCACCCCACAGGTTTGTATCCAGTCGGCGTTTTGATTTCCGAAGCTGTGCGCGGTGAAGGTGCGTATTTAATTAATAGCGAAGGCGATCGCTTTATGGCGAATTATGCACCAAGTCGCATGGAATTAGCACCACGCGATATCACATCGCGCGCGATCGCTCTTGAAATTCGTGCAAGTCGCGGTATTCATCCTGATGGTAGTGCAGGAGGACCATTTGTCTATCTCGATTTGCGTCATATGGGACAAGAAAAAATCATGAGTCGCGTTCCCTTTTGTTGGGAAGAAGCCCACCGCTTAGTGGGAATTGACGCAGTACATCAACCGATTCCGGTACGCCCGACGGTGCATTATTCGATGGGAGGAATTCCGGTAAATACCGATGGACAAGTCCGCAGTAGTGGTGACAATTTAGTTGAGGGTTTCTTCGCGGCGGGTGAGTGTGCGTGCGTCTCGGTGCATGGCGCAAATCGTCTAGGAAGCAATTCACTACTTGAATGTGTCGTTTACGGGCGGAGAACAGGGGCGGCGATCGCTCAATATGTGCAAAATCGCAAGTTACCCATAATCGACGAGCAACGTTACATCACAGAAGCCCAGCGTCGCCTACAAGCCTTACTCGAACAACCAGGAAAGTATCGCATCAACCAAGTTCGTACCGCATTTCAAGACTGCATGACGCAGCATTGTGGCGTCTTTCGTACCGCAGAAATTATGCAAGAAGGTTTACAACAAATCCAACAATTGCAACTACAATATCCAGATATTTATTTAGACGATAAAAGTACGTGTTGGAATACAGAAATTATTGAAGCATTAGAACTTCAAAGTTTATTTGTTGTCGGACAAGTCATTCTCGCCTCAGCATTGAATCGCCAAGAAAGTCGTGGCGCCCATTACCGTGAAGATTACTCTGATCGCAATGATACTGAGTTTCTCAAACACACAATGGCTTACTATTCACCTGCAGGAATTGACCTACAATATCGTCCTGTAACAATTACGATGTTTGAACCACAAGAAAGAAAGTATTAATCGGTAATGGACAGTTTATAGTTGACAGTTGACAAAGTCTTCTTACACTCTCTTCACTGTCAACTGTTGTTCTGGTGATTTAGCCGGAGATGATATCATTTATTTACTACATCAAAATTGATAGCGAATTTCTCATTTAACAACTTGTTCGTTAAAATTATCGCGCCCGATTGCGGTTTCGTAATCAATCAAACCTAAGGCATTTTCCGAAAAGACTATCTGTGCGCCAATGCCTAATTTGACGTAAGCGCGATCGCGATTGCCTACACGAGTGCGCAGCGGAATTCCTGGCTGGGTAACAAATTCCGTTACAATTTCTCGATTATTATCAGCTAATTCGCGTTCGTAACTGGCACGGAGATGCGGAATAACCGTACCAGCATCAGTATTAAAAGCAACAGATGCTTGGGCGCCAACACTTAGCACAAACGATTCGGCATGTTGGTCATTAACCCTCATATTCAAGCTACCAGCATTGTTTTCAGTGTAGCTGTCAATATTAATGCGAGCGTATCTCAAACCAAGTGTCGGTTCATAGGCAACATTTCCTGAACGAATCACGTAACCGCTATTGAGAACTGCTGAAAATTGATTGCTATTCGTATCCACCGTAGCAGTACGGTTATAAAAATTCGTTCGGCGCGCGATATCAAAGTTATTATTGCCGTAGCTGAGAACCGCGTCGGTATAAAAGTTGTTTTGGACAAAGTTGCTATAAACTGAAACAGCATAGCCATCAACGTTGATGTCGCCCAAGTTGTTACTTAAATTAGTGTCATTATCGACATAACCTAACGCAACACCAAGCGCCAGATTATTTGTAACGCGGTAGTCTACACCTGCCGTGATATGAGTGTTGATAAAGTCGTAGCCAAGTTCGTTACTTGTTGTATTGCGATCGCCAAAGTTAACATTGCCATTCAGGAATACACCTAAACGCCCGTCAGTAGAAGTTTGAACTCCACGCAGCGCTGATAAGCGTGCATCGATATGCTGTACGTGCCTTTTGGCAATATTCAAAGCAATATCAGTTTGGGGAATAATTGCTTGCGGTGCAGTAATGACAGCTGCCACATATTCACTAATAATACGATGACTTTGCGCTGAAGGATGAATTCCATCCCAGAATAAGAATTGATCGGGGTTAGTGCAGTTTGGGTTCCCTAAGCATGAATCAGTAACATTTGTCAAGCCATAAGTTGCCGGCTCAGCCGTTACCTCACTCAATAGCGCATTGACATCGAGTGGAATAATATTGACGTCACGATTTGCCGCTAATCCTTGCAACGCAGTTCTTAAATTAGCATTATGGCTATTGGTTAACGCTGTTAGTGCTGTTGCAGTTGGTAAAACACTTCTTGGGGAGTATTACCCAAATCAGGTAAGTTAGGCACGATTAAATTACGCGCCCCAGCACCGATGAGCGTTGTAAGTGCATTAGACAGATTGTTGACTACCGCTTGGGTATCAGTTGTCCGTAGTTCTGGTGGCAAAATGATATAATCATTTGCGCCTGCCCACAACACACACAATGCATCAGTACCCATCACAATCAATCTTGTTGATGCGCAAACTGATATGCTCCTAGCATCGATAATGCGATCGCACACCCTAGTAAAATTGGGATGCTATACCACGGAAACTGCGACAGCGGTAAGTAAGCAGCAGCACGTAATCCTGTACTTGTATAGGTAAGAGGTAAAAGATAAACAATCACTTTTAAGGCGGCGGGTAAGCTAGCAGGATCAAAAAAGGTTGCGCCTAAAAAAGACATCGGAATAATTAAAAAATTGTTATATAGTCCAACACTTTCAAGTGATCGCACATTTAATCCGACAAGAACTCCTAACCCTGCAAAGACAGCACAATTAAGTACAAGCAACAGCAGAAATAACGGGTTAAGGAAACTCCAAATTTTCCCAGTAAATAGAATAGCGATAAGAATCACTGAACCGGACGTCATCAATCCGCGCACAATACCTGCCAGCATTTTACCGATATGCAACGCCAGCGGATGAACCGGAACAAGCAGCATTTCTTCAAACGTTTTGGTAAACAAGCGATCCCCACAAATGGAAAACGTCGTACCTCCAAAACTAATCGTCATGGACGACAATGCCACCATTCCTGGCAGAATAAACTCTAAATAACTATTACCAATCGCTGGCTGCGGTAAGGAGCTACCCAAACCGAGTCCGAAAGCTAAAATATAAATCAGTGGTGACACTAGCCCAGAGGCTGCTATTTGGGCAATGCGTACGCGCAACTTCAACCAATCACCCCAAAACACCGTGAGGCTATCCGTGATGAGCGATCGCCATTGAGAAGACTGATTCGTTTTACCGAGTTGTAGTGAGCTTTGAGAATTCACTGTTGTTGAGAAATCAAGTTGTGTTAATTAATTTACATCTAATGTAAAAACAGTGCATCTCGCGCACACGATCCAAGCACCCCACTTGCCCTAAACTATTGCGAGAATAAGATCGTCCTACTATTTATCTAGTAACTGGCATAACCAAGCAAAAATGAAACGTAAATATACTAGAACTCCTGAAACTAAATCTCCTGGCTTTGTATCAACAGCATTTAATTTGACCTCAATGTTTGTGTTAGCAGGGGTTTTCATTTTAGGAATTGGCATTGGCATTGCCTTCAGTTCCACGACAACACTCAGCCCTTCCAACGTAGCCTCTAGGGAATTTATCGACCAAAGCGCCCCCAATCCTCAACTGTGCGTTCAATTTGGCGCTAGCGCGATGGTAATGGACACGCGTTTATTCGTATCGCTCAACCCCTTTAATGTTTACGTAGCGCAGCCGAGTTTACGCCCTGGATGCGTATTGCGTACCAACAACTGGGCAATTTTAGAGCAGCGTAACCTTGTTTCATCGCAGCAAGTACGCGATTGTAAGAACCGGATGAATACGTTTGCTTTTACAGGCGACTTAGGTAGTTCACCTGAAATTAACTGCGTTTATCAAAACGATTCGGCTAAAAACTTCTATCTCAATCAACCTGGTACAGTTGCACCACAAGAGTCGCAAAGATTTTAATAAGTGGTGGGTAGAAGTAAATGTAATGAGAAGGTTGGTCATTGGTAAGAATATGGAACAATTACTCATTACCCATTACCCGACCTCAACAAGTACGATATCGCTCATCTAAGTTGCTAATCACTTCCCGGTTTTATGAGATCTTGAGTTAAGCGAATTTGGACAATTTTGCCTGGTTCTATCGTTGTCGCGTTAGCAGCAGCGACTTTATCAGCGGCGTCAAGAATACCTGATTCAGCCGCTAAAGGCAAATTTTGACCTTGAAGCGCGATCGCCTGCGCCACAAAGCGACTACCACGAGTATCGGTTTCAAATTCTCCAATGATCGTAGTACCGGCGGGGGCGATTAAATTATCGATAACAACACTTTGAGCATTCAGATTGCGATCTCGAACATCTTCTGCGAGAACCATTTTTGCTGGTTGGGGAACGCCTGCTTTGAGAAGTAACGGTGATTCACCAGCGTAGCGAAGGTTAAGCCTTGTACCTGCGAGTAATAGGACATCGGGTGACTGTCTGCTCAACATCGCCGTATTGGGTAAAGCCGTATTAGGAAGTGGTGCAGGACTCGCAGGAACAACGATAACAGGTGCTGTAACATTACTAGAGGGAGTTGGCGACGGCGTTGGAATTGGCGGTGTAACGCTTGGCGCAGTTGTAGGTAACGGTTGCCCAAAATCAATAATTAGTTCGTTGGGTGCAGAACTCGCGGTAGGCGATGGTTGTAACGGTGGTACGCTTACAACGGGTTGTTGGGGGCTAGGAAGCGTTGCGGGCGGTAGTGTAGTAGGAAGTGACGTTTGACGCGCAATTTGGGGACGTAATACCCAGCGATCGCCACTATCCGCTTGCGGTGTTGTTCGTTGCAGTTGCACCATTTGCCCTGTATTTAAAATAGTATCGGGCGCAAGTTCTAAAACAATTCGAGTGACATTTTTATCAAACTGCGAAACGCGAACTTGACGAACTGCCCCAGTATAATCTTGTTGTGTCGCGACTTTTCCTAACTGCGTGTTCGGTAAATCAAGAACAATCCGTAACGGCTGATCGAGCAAAAAGTAATTAGGTGTTGTTTTTGCTTCTAGCGTAATTTCTAACTGATTTGCCGCAGGATCGAAGCGCCAACTTGATAAAGTTGCAGCAGGAGATGCAGGCTTTGTACCACTTTCTACAGCGACTATTGTCACTAACCCCATCAACGGTATCAAACCGAATCGACTTCCCAAACGCTCGTTACCCAAATATCTCCTATTCATTATTCCGAGTTGGCTAGCTTGTCACTTTTGGATTGTAGAGGCAATCTCAGCCGCAAAACCTTAAATCTCTTTAACGAAAGAAGTTTTATCTTTTGTTACCAAAAAGCATTTAGCTAATTCAGCAGTTACCTACTTGAATGCTATTTTGTCAATCTGAGTGTCGCGATCGCATTCATGTAGCGTAATTTTGTCGCAGGCGATCGCTCAGCATGACATTAACTGCGTAAGTTCTACAGATATTTCATAGTAGCAAACAAGGATATCTTCAACAAAGTTGTGTTCTAAGTAGGTAGTAAGTCGAAGAAACTACTTAGGCTTTCAACTATCGCCCTCTTACTCTGGCAACCCTTACGTTTAAACTCCTACTTCTTTTGTCGTCAACAAGGGCTAATCTTCAAACTAACACACTTTTGTAAAGGAAACCACCTCTATAAAATGTTCAAACCCGCACTCGAACATCATTTGTACTGAGGAAACAAAAATCCGTGGTAACAACAAGTACAACAGCTAAGTAGCTTTGCCAAAATTGGCATACGTAACAACTACTTGCTAGAAGAAAAGTCAATGTCCCGTTTCCTTCAAAGTATTAAAACTGTTTTTGCTCTCGCTTCTATTCTAACTACTTTTATTTATACAGCCTCAGCTAACGCAAGCCAGTGCCAAGGACTAAGTGGAACACAATGTTATGTTATAAAGTTATCTTGGCTAGTGTAGGAGCAGTAGATAGATATGTTCCCCATTTCGGCTCTGAAATCGCATTACTCAACTTTGCTAGAACAATTGGTAATAACACTTGCTCAGCAATGATTGATGCGAATATGACCGTTGAAAGTGCTTCTGAGTCAGCAAAGGGGCAATACCGCTCTCAACTGATGAATAAAGGTATGAGTAGACTGGAAGCTGAACACTTGACTTCTGCTGCTGTACTTGCTGGTACTGAGGTCGATTGCCCTACACACGTTAATCGTGCTCTGGATGGAACTCGCATTATAGACCTGAGATGGCAAAAATCAACTTCTAAATTTTTGTAGATTAGGCCATTTATTTGCTGTTCTAATTTAAAGTTTTCAGATCGTCCATCTTGTATTAGCAATTGCTTCATTAGGTGTAAAGCTCCTTAATTAATCTCCTAGCCTGGCTAAGAAGTTTCCAAATCACTCAAGCTTGCAGCAATTTTATTCATAAGGAATTAATCATCACTTTTACTTAACTTATCGGCAATTCGCGTCGTTTCTGGTAAGCGGTATTTTGGCGTACATTGCAAAACATAATCAATTGCTGTTGGTAAACTTACGCGATGACCACTCGAAATATACACTGGCTTTGTACCTACACGCGTTCGTAATGCTGCCCCAATCGTTTCTTTACGATGGATTATCGGTTGCCAACTGCCTTTGACATTCGGTACTTCTTGATGTTTACCAACCAACAAAGATTTCGCAACGCCAATCGTTGGCATATCTAAAATTAACCCTAAATGCGAGGCAATCCCTAAACGACGTGGATGTGCAATTCCTTGACCATCGCAGAGAATTAAATCTGGTGTAGTATTAATTTTTTCCAAGGCATCGAGTAAAGCAGGAATTTCACGAAACGATAGCAATCCTGGTATGTAAGGAAACGATGTCGGGCGACGCGCGATCGCATACTCTTGCAATTGCAACGCTGGAAAACTTAACACAGCTACAGCCGCACGACTAATTGTTCCAGCCGATTCAAATCCCATATCTACCCCAGCAACATACCGCACTGGCTGCGGAATTTGATCTACCGTAATCACTTCTTTTGTCAACTTTTCTTGCAGCGCGATCGCCTCTTCGACTGTGAGTACCCAAGAATGATGTTGGCGAATTTTCATTAAACTTTTTGAGTTTTTCCTAAATAGCAGCGATACTAATTGTAGTGAACATTAACGGAAAATAAGTTCAGCTTCTATAAGGGTAGATTATTGCTAAAACAGCGCAACAGAAAAGATCCATCAATTTATTCACTTTCGCTATTAAATTACTTAAACATACAATATGCGAACCAGATTTGGTGCTATCGATAGTCTCAAGTCAGGAGTTTTGTTTACAGGCGGTGTTGCTCTTGTACTTGCAGCAGTTGTCTTTAAACCTTTTGCCATCATTAATGCTGGTGAAAGAGGTGTTGTCATGCGATTTGGTAAAGTCCAAGATACCGTTTTAGATGAGGGTATCCATCCCATTATGCCGATTGTAACTACTGTTAGAGGTATCAATGTGCGGGTGCAAGAAAGTAGTTTTAATTCTGACGCAGCTTCTAAAGATTTACAGAAAGTGACTACAGAGATCTCGCTAAACTGGCATATTGATCCTGCAAGAGTGAATAAAGTTTATCAGCAAGTTGGCGATGAAGAACAAATTGTTGCTGGTATTATTACTCCGGCTGTTTCTGAAGTACTAAAAGCAGCAACAGCGAAAAAAACGGCTGAACAAATTATTACCGAAAGAACGGATTTAAAAGAAGAAATTGACAAACAACTTGAAAGTCGATTAGCCAATTATGGGCTTGTTGTTGATGATGTTTCGCTCGTGAATTTTGCCTTCTCGCCAGAGTTTAGCAAAGCAATTGAATCAAAACAAATTGCTGAACAAGAAGCCAAACAAGCCGAATTTATCGCTTTGAAAGCTTCCAAAGAGGCGATCGCCGAAGTCAACCGCGCCAAAGGACAAGCTGAAGCCCAAAGACTGCAAAGGCTGACACTCACGCCAGAACTTTTGCAAAAACAAGCAATCGAAAAGTGGGATGGTCGTTTTCCTACCGTAATGAGCGGTAATGGTACTCTACCGTTGATTAACGTTGATGCTGCTAGTTTAACGAGTCGCAAGCAACAATAGTAGGGCAATACTACTTAAGATGCTGCCCTACGAGTAGTAAACGCATAGTGCGCTCAGCCGCATTTGTGACCAATTCAGGAGCTTGTGCGATCGCATCTTTGAGCGTACACGGTGCATCTAAAATGCTCTCAAAAGAATCAATGCCATGCTCTAAATTTACTATTGCATCTTTACCAATTGTCCCTGCTAAAGCAATCACGGGCAGTTGATAAGTTTTAGCACGTCGGGCAACTTCTGCGGGAATTTTGCCGCGTGGAGTTTGAAAGTCAATACTTCCTTCTGCCGTAATCACTAAATCGGCAACTTGCAGTAAACTATCAAGTTCTAAGTACTGCATCACAATGTCATAACGCGGGTGAAGTGTGGCACCTAAAAAAACATGCAATCCAGTTCCTAAACCCCCCGATGCTCCACTTCCAGGCATTTCGCGTACATTAATGCCCACTTCGTTTGCAATCACTGCAGCATAGTTATCGAGTGCTTGCGCTAATTGTTCGACAATCTCCGGCGACGCACCTTTTTGCGGGCCAAATACGCGGGCGACACCTTTATCGCCACACAGGACATTGTGCCAGTTACACGCAACATCGATTTTGACGTGTTCCAAACGCGGATCGCGATCGCGTAAATCAATGCGTTGCAGCTTGGCGAGTTCGCTACCACCTTTTCCTAATTCCTGACCATCAGCATCGAGAAAATGGATTCCTAAGACTTGTGCCATTCCTGCACCGCCGTCATTTGTACCCGAATCACCACAACCAACCAAAATACGTTCTGCACCGCAATCGAGTGCGGCTTTAATGAGTTCTCCGACACCGTAAGTTGTTGTAATGAGGGGATTGCGGACTTCCTGTGGCACTAAGCGTAATCCAGCCGCTGCTGCCATTTCTAGCACAGCCGTTTTGACTTGAGTGTTACCGAGAAACCCAAAATGAGCGGCAACAGGTTGTCCTACAGGTTCAGTTACAGTTATGTTGTGTAAGGCTAAACCTCGCGTAATGCAGCGATCGCTTCGCTTCAAACTGCGACCAAATACTGGTATTTGCTTTTCCTGGAAGGCGTATTGTTTTTGTAGCAGCTTTACTCATCTTTTTCCTGATTGACGCTCTACAACAGCTTTTGTCGCCAAAAATTGGTAGGATTAGCTATCCATCTTTCGCTAACTATGTGTTTTAATTAACTCAGTGTATGAAGTTAATTGAAATACTTTTAACCTGTTATTAATAGAAAAATAATCTATCTTTAAACTGAGTTATTTAACTTTTTATGACTGCTCAAGCTAAATTTGGTTTTATAGCCCTAGTCAATATAAAAACTCATAGCGATTTCCCTGAGGGGAATTTAACCCTGAATCCTAACCTCTGACCCCTAACCCCTGCTATGAATGACCCGCTTCCGGCGCGCAAAGTACCGAATATTCAAGCTGAACTTGCCAAAGAACGCAACCGCGCTGCGGCTGAACGTACGCTCATGGCATGGATTCGGACTTGTCTGGCTTTGATTAGCTTTGGGTTTGGGATTGATCGCATCGTTAGTGCGATTCGCAGCTTGCAAGTTGCTGGAGACTTCAATCCTGTAAGGCTTTCGCGAATTCTTGGTTTAGCTTTTGTTGCCTTGGGAACGTATGCCATGATTGTGGCATCCATCGAGCATCGGCAAGAACTTGCACGCATCCAACGCGAGGAAGATTATCTTTATACCCCGCGTCGCTCATTAGGGTTAATGGTTGCGATCGCGCTTGTTGGTATCGGTGCGATCGCGTTTATCGGTATTTTATTCTAATAGAGTTAGGACATCGAACACGCACTGTCATCTGACCTCTGACCTCTGACCTCTGACCGCTACAATATATGAATTCTCAGCAGCCAAGAAATATTACCAACGAACTAGCAAAACAGCGCAATCGGGCTGCGGCTGAACGAACGTTGATCGGTTGGATTCAAAATTGTTTAACGCTGATCGGTTTTGGGATTGCGTTTGATCGCATATTTAGCGCAGTGAATCAGACCTTTGCCAGCAATGATACCGCGCTTAATGCGCAGATAGCTCAGATCATTGGCTTGGGTGCGATCGCGTTAGGAATATTTTTGTTAGTGTTAGCGATTATCAGCTATACCAAAGATGTTCAGTCAATTTCACAAGCTGACTATTTGTATCAACCGATTCATACTTCAACCATATTTGTCATTACGGCGATCGTATTATTTGGTTTGATCGCGATTGTTGCAATTTTTACCAGTGCTGTGCTTCTTTCTGTCGCACGGGCGGTTTTATTACCAGCCTAAAATTGCGGCGATCTGAGTCCAAATAGTCAGCGGATTAAACGGCTTGGTGATGACACCAGCAACAGATATTTGCGCAAACCGTTGGCGATCGCTTGGTAATATTTTAGCCGTCAGCAGTATGACTGGAATCGAGCACGTTGTTGCATCTGCTTGCAGCTGCGTAAACAATTGAACACCATCAATATCAGGCATCGAAACATCAAGCAGAATCGCGTCTAGGGGTTGTGTTTTGGCTATAAATAACCCTTCTTGCCCAGACTCTGCTACGATAGTTGTCCAGCCAGCAAACTTTTCTAAAGCAATTTGCACAAGTTTGCAGATGTCTTCATCGTCATCTACCATTAAGATACGTTTTGTCATTCTGGCTGCGCAATCGGAAGTGTGAAATAAAACGTACTGCCAATACCTTGCTGACTTTTTACCCAAATCTGCCCGCCGTGTTGCTGAACAATGCTTTTGCAGATTGCTAACCCCAACCCAGTACCTCTTTTTTGACGAGAATCCGAAATATCTACCTGCTGAAATCGTCGGAAAATGGTTTCAATTTTATCAGCAGGAATACCGCGTCCTTGGTCTTTCACGCTAAAGAGGATATAAGGTGTAGATGTGGCTGTGTCGTCGTTGTCGCGTACTTCGGCATTTAACCACACCGTACTCCCTGACGGCGAGAACTTGACCGCATTACTTAGCAAATTTGTCAAGGTCTGGACGATCGCATCGCTGGCTACCTTGATTTGAATTGTTGGGAACAGTGTCGAAATTTTGATATTTGCTGCCTCGGCGATCGTTGCGGTACAGGCGATCGCTTGTTGAATAAGATCGCCAACTTCACACGCTTCGAGCATTAGTGGGATTTTGCCCGATTCTAACCGTTCTAAATTGAGAATATCATCGACTAGCCGCATCAGGCGATCGCTATTGTTGAGCGCAATTTGTAGCAGATCTTGAACTTTGCTCGGTTCGTCATCTAAAACACCCGTTGCTAAAATCCCTAAAGAACCGCGAATTGCCGTAAGTGGCGTGCGTAGTTCGTGACTGACAATCGCAACAAATTCATCTTTCATTCGTGCAATTTCGTAGCGATCGCTCACGTCGAGGATTTGAGCAATAAAATGCAGCGGTTGTTGCGTGGCATCTCTCACAAGCGATACGTTTAATAGTGTCTGGACAATATCGCCCTGCTTGCGCACGTACCTTTTTTCGATTTCGTAGCAGCGCAGCGTACCTGCTAATAGCTGTTGTCTATACTCTGCATCGGTTTGGTGATCGTCAGGATGCGTAATGTCTGCAATCGTCAGCGCGAGTAATTCAGCTTCAGAATAGCCGACAATTTCACACAGCGAACGATTAACCTGGCGAAACTCACCAGTGATTAAAATCAATGCCATCCCGATTGGTGCATCGTCAAAAGCTTGGCGAAACTGTTGTTCGTTTTCTTGTAGTGCTTGTTCAGCTTGTTTGCGTTGCGTAAGATCGCGAATGACAATCAATACTTCATCGGTAGTCAGCGGCATAACTCTGGCTTCTTGCCAAAGCCATTGTCCCGTAACGACAAGCGGAAACTCGTAAACCTGCATTTGCTTTGTAGACAAGGCGGTAGCTGCTGCTGCGAGTCTTTGTTGTGCCGCGTCTGGCGGTAGCACATCACGAATATTTGAGCCAATCAAGTTCGGTGAGGTCAAAATCGGAAATGCGGTAGTTGGCTTGACATCGAGATATGTACCATCTTGATGCATCCGCACGATCAAATCTGGCAATGTCTTCAGAATTGCGCGATTGAGTGCTTCACTTTGATGTAAAGCTGTCTCGACGTTTTTGCGATCGGTAATATCAACTCCTACCGCAGTGACTTGCCAGTAACCTGCGGTTTCATTCCAGCGTGAAGTTAAGATATCTGCGATCCAACATTGTGAACCATCTTTACGCCGAAAGCGATACTCAACGGTAACTGGCTGTTCTTGACTGATAGCTGCAAATGCTTGTGCTGAGATAGCTTGCAAATCTTCTGAGGGAATTCGCGATGCCCATAATTGTGCAGTTAGTTCTTCTGGGATGTAGCCAGTGACAGCGGTACAACCAGCCGTGCGATAGTCAGCATCAACCGTTCGATCAGGGTAAAAGCGCAATTGCGCAATGGCAACTCCGGCAGAATTGAGAATATCATCAAGTTGCGCGTAAGATGCTTGCAGAGCTTGTTCGCGTTGCTTGAGATTGCTAATATCCAGGATCATGCCGTGCCAGTAGATAGTACCTTTCCGTTTTTGGGGTTGTGCTGTGGCACGCAACCACCTGAGCTTACCAGAAGGTGTAATACTACGCCACTCATACGTAAAAGTTGCTAGCGTTTGACGCTGGTGCGCCAACTGTTTGAGAAATCCAGCACGATCTTCTGGATGCATCTGCATCAAAATAATTCGGTTTGGTTGCGCCAAAAATTCTTGCGCACTGATTTCATAAAAAGTTTCTGTGGCTTGATTGATGTATTCAAAGTGCATCAAGCCGTCCGGTTCAATAATTGCCGCGTAAATAATTCCTGGTAATGTATTTGTTAAATTTTGCAGGCGATCATCGCGGGGTTCTAGGAGTGGAAGCGTTATGCGATTGATCTGTGGCAAAGCATTAATTAATCGCGTGACATCAAGTGGTGTGACAACTTGCGCAGACTGGTTGTGTGTAGTTGCTTCTCTTGAGAAGTACCGCCTTGGTTTGAGCAGCCTGCGGGCTGTAAGCAGCCATGTTGCTAATGCAAGGATGACGGTAAGACAACAACCTGCTAAGATTTGCAGATGTTGGTTACTGATTCTCCTCACTTCCGATTCAGGCGTAATGACGCTTACGCTATCCAAATCGGATTTATCTCGGTAAAGAAGAGTGCGGATCAAAACATGAATCAAAGATGCTCTGATACTTGCTTCGGGTCTTGCTAAACCAAGTGTACTAACGCACATTCGCAATAAGAGCGCGAACAGGAAATCGGTCGAGGTAGACAGCGATTGTTTGACGACGAATTCGTTTGCTAAGTCTAGTGATTTTATCGAGTGCGTTGCGATCGCCACTTTGAGTTGTGTATGACTGTTGCGATCAGTAAATGAGTAGACAAATCGTTTATCGAGTTGAGATGCAATGTCTGAATTCTGTGCGTTGTTGCCAAAGTGAGTCGTTACATCAACTCTTTCAAACTTGATAGAACTAAAACCGTATTGCCAATGCTGCGAATCAAACTCGCGGTTTTGAAGCTTCTCCAGACTATTGCTAATAACACTCAGAATCTCGCGACTAGCTGCTGGCGTTGTACTTGACGAGTCATCCAGTTGATAAGTATGATATTGTACTACATCAATCGCTTGCGGTTCGCTATGAGCCGAAAAATAGTGTATTGATCTGGTAAAACCTAAAATTTGAAGAAGGAATGGTACACTCAAAAGTATTCCTAGCGGAATTTTTGCGAGGTGTTGCTGCAAGTAGTGCGGTGGAGCGGACGATTCCTTCATAGTGGATATAAACAATATGTATTGCGACCCCTTGCCTTTGCAGCATAAAGTGCTTGAGTCGCAATTGCAATTAAATTTTGAGGAAAGGTATTATTTTGGGGAATTGTCCCACTAATGCCGAGGCTAATCGTAATATATTGATGCGCGTGATGGGGAATTTGTCCTTGAGCGATCGCGCTTTGAATGCGTTGGGCAACTTGTAAGGCTTGTTCGAGACTCGTCTCTGCTAGAACAATTGCAAATTCATCGCCCCCACAACGCGCTATGAGGTCGCGGTCGAGGCGAATGCAGTTGCGCACAATTTGAGTAACTTGTTGCAAACAAGCATCGCCTGCTGGATATCCATGCATATCGTTGTAAGCTTTGAAATGATCGATATCGTACAAAATCATACTAATTGGAGCTTGTGCACGTGCTAGGCGTTGCCATTCACGGTAGAGAAATTCTTCAAAATAAGGACGATTTGCGGCTTGCGTCAATGTATCAATAGTAGCTTTCTGGTGAGTTTGCCCTTGTTGTTGGTACTGTAGCAGTTGTCGCTGAATGCGCGATCGCTCGATACGCGCAAGCGTGCGCGTGACAAGTTCAGGACCTGCGATCGGTTTGGCAATAAAGTCATCGGCTCCTGCGGCAAAAACTTGTTGAATCGAGGTAATATCAGTATGTGCGGTCACGACTAAAATCGGGATATCGCTGTAGTTAGCATCTTGTCGCACGACGCGGCACAGTTCAAGTCCATTATACGTAGGCATTTCAAGATCCAACAGCAGCACGTCGGGAACCGTAGAAGTCAGAACTTGCCAAAAATGTTCGGGTTGACTCAGTACGGTAATTTGCAATCCCCACGGTTGCAACAGCGTGGTCAATGTCTGCAATGCGAAGGGATCATCATCGACAATCAAGACTTTAGCATCGGTGGGTGATGTTTGCGGCGAAACTTGCGCGATCGCATCAAAAATCTCGTTGGTTGTTACAGGTTGCACAATATACCGACTGACTCCTAAGCGCGCTACCGCGACTCGGCTATCTAAACTGTCTTGCGTTGTCAGAATAACGATTGGTACGGTGGGAAACTGCATTTTTAATTCTTGCAGCAGCATTAACCCGCGATCCGGTACCGCATAATGGAGACTCATAAAAATGACGTGGGGGACATCTTCTATGCGAGACAACACATCTGCGCGATTGTAGATAAATTCAACACGCCAGCCGCGATGCGGTGCAGTTTGCTGTAATTGTTGTATTAAGGAATCATCGTCGGCGATCGCTAAGATTAAAGGTGTGGCTGTTGCGAGGGCGGCGATCGGTGGATTCGCAATTTCTTGCTTGAGTTGAGTTAAAAGCTGAGAAAACTCTCGCTGTCGGTTTGCTTCCCAATCACCCGCGATCAATAAATGTTCGATTGCGCGGGCCAAATCTGAACCTTTAGTATAGCCAAATGTTCCTAATCCACCAGCTAAGCGATGGGCTTCTGCCTGAATTTGTTGATATTGCAGTGGGCTGAGGCGGTCAACTGGCGATCGCACCGCTGCTTCCAAAACATCAATTCGTTGTTGCAACGAAGCCCGAAAATTCTGCGTCACCTGTTCGAGAAGAACTTGTTGTTCGTGTTCGCGTGTATCTACTTTTGCTTGTATCTCTTTTTTAGGTGGTGTCCTTAATCGATATCCCAAACGATACACCGTTTCGATCAATTCTTCTTGCATTCCTGCTGATTTTAGTTTTCGTCGCAGATCTTTGATCAAGTTCGTCACTGCGGCATCTGTAGGCGAGTCGTCAATTGACCACAGATGATTGATAATACTGCTACGGCTAAAAATGCGCTGCGGATAGCGTAACAACAACTCTAGTAGGCTGTATTCTTTGGGACTGAGGACAACGATTTGTTGCCGATAAGTTACTTGAATCAGTGTAGGATCGAGATGCAAATCGCCCCATGTAAGAATTGGCACAAACGTTGTACTTCCCTGACGACGTAGCAGCGCGCGAACTCGCGCTAACAAATGCTCGGCATCGCAGGGTTTTGTAATATAGTCATCAGCACCAGCATTAAGTCCAGCAATGACATCTTCGTTTGTGTCTTTTGCGGTCAACATCAAGATTGGAGTTTGGCATTCTTGTTGACGTAGTTGTTGGCAAACAGTCAAACCATTGAGCTTCGGCAGGATGACATCGAGCAAAATGATGTCATACTCTCCTTGAAGTGCAAGATCAAATCCCAGTTGACCGTCGGCGGCGATATCGACAGTATACCGATGCGCAGTTAAGGTAGTAGCGAAACACTCGCTAATCGATGGATCGTCTTCAACTAAAAGAACTTTCATGCAGGATGATCTTCATCCAAACTAATTTCGGATTCAGTACATTCCAACTTAGGTAACAGGTTAAAAAGGAGCAATTACCAATTACTAGCCAAAATGAGACTTGATAAAGCTTAATATAAACTTATGAATTTTTCAGAAAATTTTATATTATTTTTTTGAGCTAAGCGCTACACTCTCGGTCATTAAAGCATTGAGTAGTTTTGCAATACTCGTATCCGACAAATCGGGAAGCGAGAACTCGTGTTTGACATTGTGAAAATCGCGCTGCATCGAATGCGTGTATGTCGGGTCGTAGTGCGACTCTAACAAATCTTGAAAAAGATCCCCCCATGCTTGTTGTGCGATCGCCTGATACCACTGTGATATTTTCTTCTTGCCGTAGCGTACTTTCAAATACCCAAGCTTAGTTTGCAAGACATCAGGATGTTCAATGAGATGGGGATATTGCTGTAAAAGAAACTCGACTCGTGCTGCGGTTGGGACGTGAATTTCCACACAGCTTGCTTGTTTCATCTGCAACCACAGTGATTTTGGCACATAAACTTGTCCAATTTTATTGCTTTCTGATTCTACCCACACGGGGAAACGCGAATCGAAACTTTGGATTTGTTGCAATAAAAGCGATTCAAAATACTTTTGCGATGGTTGCGCTAGCGGCTTATCGTGCCATTCTTCACCTAACAGTGAACCGCGATGATTCGCCAAATTTTCTAAATCTAAAACTTGCGCGCCACGCTGCTGCATCTGTCGCAAGATATAAGTTTTGCCGCTACCAGTCTTACCACAGAGAACTTGATAAGTGAAATCAAGCGGTAATTTCGCCAATTGTTCGCGGACATAAGCGCGGTAAGTTTTGTAACCGCCTTCAATTACAGTTACACGCCACCCAATTTGTCCGAGTACCCACGCCATGCTATTAGAACGCTGTCCACCCCGCCAGCAGTACACTAAAGGGCGATAATCTTTTTCTTTATCGGCAAAGTGTTCGCGCAGATGTCGGGATAGGTTTTTGTAAACGAGTGCTGCACCTACTTTACGCGCGGTAAATGGGGATACTTGTTTGTATATCGTACCAACTTCGGCGCGTTCTTCATTATTTAATACTGGTAAATTAATTGCTCCAGGAATATGATCTTCTGCGAATTCTCCCTCGGAACGGACATCAATAATTTCACTATAAGTTTCTAACCACGGCTGCTGAGTGTAGACAGGAGTAGATGGCATTATAAATCAACTGATCTTCTGTTTGATTGTGCCACTTGTAAGGTGAGTGTTTATTCAGGTGCGATCGCTTCGCTCTAGCTTTGTTCAACTTCAGTATGATTTTACCCGTAGTCTTTGTGCTTTCTCTCCATATCCCCACAAAAAGCTAGGGTGGCCTAATCTACTCCCTCTTTCTCTCCGGTTCTTTGTGCCTAAGTGGTAGCCTACGGCAAACCTCTATGCGTCTACGTTGCCCACCCTTCACAAACACCTGTGATAATGAAAAAAGCTTCACAAATCTACAAACATCATGGCACGAGACTTACGCGGATTCATCAAACTCCTCGAACAACGCGGACAACTGCGACGCATCACTACCAAAGTTGACCCAGATTTAGAAATCGCTGAAATTTCTAATCGAATGTTACAGCAAGGTGGTCCTGGCTTACTCTTTGAAAACGTCAAAGGTGCAGCTTATCCCGTCGCCATTAATCTCATGGGAACTGTAGAACGTATCTGCTGGGCGATGAATATGGAAACCCCCCAAGAATTAGAAACCTTGGGGAAAAAACTTGGTATGCTACAACAGCCCAAACCACCCAAGAAAATTGGACAAGCCGTAGAATTTGGCAAATTGCTATTCGATGTCGTCAAAGCCAAACCAGGGCGCGACTTTTTCCCTGCGTGTCAGCAAGTTGTGTTTCAAGGCGATGACTTAGATTTGAATACACTACCGTTGATTCGTCCTTATCCAGGTGATGCGGGTAAAATCATCACGCTTGGGCTAGTCATTACCAAAGATTGTGAAACAGGAACCCCGAACGTTGGAGTTTACCGCCTGCAATTGCAATCAAAAAATACTATGACCGTTCACTGGTTATCTGTGCGCGGTGGGGCGAGACATCTCCGTAAAGCCGCTGAACGCGGGAAAAAATTGGAAGTTGCGATCGCGCTTGGTGTCGATCCGCTCATTATTATGGCAGCCGCGACACCCATTCCCGTCGATTTATCTGAATGGCTATTTGCAGGGCTTTACGGCGGTTCGGGAGTACAGCTAGCCAAGTGTAAAACCGTTGATTTAGAAGTCCCCGCCGACTCGGAATTTGTCTTAGAAGGAACGATTACACCAGGGGAAGTATTACCCGATGGACCTTTTGGCGATCATATGGGTTACTACGGTGGTGTAGAAGATTCACCACTGATTCGTTTTCAGTGCATGACACATCGTAAAGACCCGATTTATTTAACAACATTTAGCGGTCGTCCACCCAAAGAAGAAGCCATGATGGCGATCGCCCTCAACCGCATCTATACGCCAATACTCCGTCAACAAGTTTCAGAGATCGTCGATTTCTTCTTACCAATGGAAGCCTTGAGTTACAAAGCGGCGATTATTTCCATTGATAAAGCTTATCCTGGACAAGCAAGAAGGGCAGCATTAGCATTTTGGAGTGCGTTACCACAGTTCACTTACACTAAGTTTGTGATTGTTGTCGATAAAGATATTAATATCCGCGATCCTCGCCAAGTTGTTTGGGCAATTAGTTCTAAAGTTGACCCGACTAGAGATGTGTTTATCTTACCTAATACACCGTTTGATTCATTAGATTTTGCTAGTGAAAAAATTGGTTTAGGCGGGCGTATGGGAATCGATGCAACGACCAAAATCCCGCCAGAAACCGAACACGAGTGGGGTGCAGTATTAGAGTCCGATCCTGATGTTGCTGCGATGGTAGAAAGGCGTTGGGCAGAATATGGTTTAGAAAATCTAAATCTGCAAGACGTTGACCCGAATTTGTTTGGTTACGATATGCGTTAAAGAGCTTAGCGGTTGAAACGCAGCTACAAAAACGAAACTTATCTTCATAGGTTTCTATAGTTTGTACAATAAGGTTACTAGAAGTTGCAAATTATGAACACTCACGACTTAAAACAAGCTGACCATTTGGCAGTCGATACGCACCTTGTGGTTCTACAATTGGATCGCCAATTCGCCAAGAACGACTAGCATTAGTAGTGCGTACTGGACGCACTGTGCCTGTAGGGTAGGATGAAGCGGTGTTATCTCCAGGGCGCGTCGGTAAACCCCCACTACCTGTGATGATGAAAGTACCTTGTTGGCGATCGCTACGCGCAATGCAACTATTCGCAACGAGCGTATTCGCGTTTAATACATTTTCTGGCAATTCTGTCAAGCTATTTTGGATAAATGTAGTGTCTGGAGTGGTAATGTTACCTGATGCGATCGCGCCACTGGCATTAATATCTACTCGGTTATTGCCATCGAGGATAGCGTAATCCGTTTCTGAAGCACCTGGGCGATAGCCGAAGCCAAAGAAAACAGGCGTGTTCAGCGTAATATTACCACCTTGACCTTCAGCAGCAAATGCCAAAATATCGCTGTCATCAAACGCAATGATTGAGTCAGCAATTAGGTCAATGTTACCGCCACTTCCTGTGCTGCTAGCAAGGTCTGTTCTAATGTCGCTGTCATTGCGTAAACGGATGTCACTTGCAGTAATAGTAATGTCACCACCCCCAGAAAGAGTAGCAGCGGTAGTAATTTCGCCATTATTGGCATTTAATTCACTTGTAGCAGTAATGGTAATGCTACCTGCACTACCTATACTTCGACTTTGAGCAGATATCTGAGCAGCGTCAGTTAACCTAAGAGTTGTTGTGTCAATGTTTATACTGCCACCGTTTCCTGTGGAGTTGGAGGTAGTGTTAGCAAAGATGCCGCTAGCAGAACCTTGATTATTCACTACATTCTCGCCAAACTGAGCAAGACGACTAGCAAAATTAGGATCGCTACCAGAAATAGTGATGTTATCTGCAATATCTAAGATAATGCTACCTGCGCTTCCGCTACTAAAAGTCGTGGTTAATATTTGCCCGCCATTGGTAGCTTCAAAATTATTAGCGTTAATAGTAATGCTTCCCCCAGTACTAGGATTAAAAGTTTGAGCATTAATTACTGCACCATCTGCAATGCGAAAGGTAGGAGTATTAACTATAATATTTCCGCCTCGACCACTAGCTCCTACCTGAGTACTTGCAAATAGTCCGCTAGAAAACCCCTCGGTTTGAAAACTCATAGAAGGGTTAGCAAGATTAACTACAGAAACAGGAAATTTAAAAGAACTAACTCCGGCGATCCTTACAGAATCAGAAGCATTTACTCGAATGGTTCCTCCGTTTCCCTTACTACCAAGGATTTCACCTTGTTGTCCAATCACGGCAACAGCTATCGCAGAACCGCTTGTTAGGGATAGAGTTTGCGTATGAATAGCAACATTGCCGCCGTTTCCCTCTGCTCCTGATTGAACATTAGCAAAGATATTACCCAGGTTTGAAAGAGAAACAGAGTTGTTAGCTTGCAAATTTATGTTGCCACCATGTCCTTGACCAAATGTTTCTGCTGAAAGAGCAGCGCCATCACTCAAGGAAAATGACTTAGTTTGAATTGCGATGTTACCACCATTTCCTACTGCTCCTATCCCTACAAGGCTATCAATACTACTTAAATACGGAATGTTCAAACTTCTAAATGGCAAAAGATAGACTCCAGCAAGAGTAACGGTATCGTGGACATCAATATTTACATTGCCAGCATTTCCTGTTCCAAATGTACTAGCACTCAATCGCGCACCATCAGTAATTGATAGGGTTCCTGCTTTAATATTAATTTCGCCACCTTTCCCCTCTGCGTTGATATCTACTCTAGTAAGGGCACCACTAGCGAGACCGTTGCCTCTCACCCCTGCGAACCTAACGCCCTCTCTCGCCTGAATATTTATATCACCTGCGTCTCCTGTTCCAGCAGTAAGCACAATTATTTGAGCGCCATCGGTGACAGATAGCGAACCAGTCTTAATCTCAATATTACCTCCTGTGCCTACGGCTCCAGCTTGTACGCTACTCAAGAGACTACTAGAGAGGCTACCGTTACTTTTACTCACTCCGGCGAGCGTTACATCACCACTAGCTTCGATCTGCAAATTACCTGCATTTCCTCTTCCAAAAGTAGCTGTCCCCAAAATAGCGCCATCAAGTAAAGAAAGCGATCGAGTAACGATGTTGATATTGCCACTATTACCGATAGCTCCCTGTTGTACTACATTTGAAATCGAGGTTAACCCGTCTACAAGAGTTATTTCACCTGTCGCATTGATATTAATATCTCCTGCTTGATTATCAAATGAACCCAATCCTGGTAAAACTCCTGCTCGTACTCGGCTAGCTGCTAACACTTTTAGATTACGAGAGTTAATCGCAATGTCACCACCACTACCAGCGCGAACATCAACTTCAGACTGTGCAGTAAGCGATATATCTCCTCTAGCAATACTGTCAGAAAAACTCAAGCTGAGATTATCTTCATACACATTTAGTCCTACTACTTCCACTCCTGCTACACTACTCAACTCGATACGACCACCTGGAGCAAATAACTTTCCGCCCTCTAAACTTACATCACCGCCCAATAACAACAAGCTTTTACCAATAGGAACCAGTAAACCGAATTGAGATTGATTAGTAATATGTTGGGCAGCCATTTGATTGAACAAAAAAGCCGAAGGATTGACACTTAGCAACGAATTATTTGTACTCACGGGGGAAGTTTGCGCAAACTCTGCACCACCAGGAAACTGAATTGCATTCGCAGTCGTTGCCACAAACGAACCACCAAGATCTAACTCGCATTTGGTCCAAATAAAATGCCATTGGGGTTCATCAAAAATAGATTCGCATTACCCTGTGCCCGAATTAGTCCTTGGATATCTGAGGAGTTACTACCTGTAACTCGTGCCAATATATTGGCGATCGCAGGCGCATTGACAAAATGCGCGGTTCCACCGTTGGGAATACTGAAATTACTAAAACTATGGAATAGATTTTTATCTCCAATGGTTGTACCATTCGTGATTTCAAAGGTATCGCCGTTGAGCGTGACTGTAGTTCCTAATGAAGGATCGGCAGTGACTTGAGCTAGAGTGCGATCGCCCCCTCCTGCTACTACCCCAACAAACGTAACCCAACCTGCTAGTTTTAACTGCCAACCGCACCAACTTCTTTGAATCACAAAATTGGTTTCCTTAACAAATTAGTTTTTATCGCAAAGAAATATAAATATGATTGTGTATAAAATTTAATTAATTTATGCTACACCAAACCTACAGTAAAGTAAAAATAAATAATAGTAATTACTTAATTTCTTAAGGTTTTTTATAAATTTGTATAAATGCTGTGTCTTCCGCATTTTTTAGTTCTCGATATATCAATTTGATTTAAAGTGTTAAAGCACAAAGGAATTTTGATGAATAGCTAGCTGACTGTAGCCTGCTACTGTGTAATCTTGCCCGAAGACAAACTCGCTGTAGTCAGCAATATTATCAAGTCCTAGCACGCTCAGAATGATTTCTACAACGAGCCAAAGTACTGTTTTAATTAGTAAGTTTTTCCATAAAATGTTCATTGTTTTCTACTTGTTGGTAATGAACTAGAACTTTTTGCTTAATTCAAACAGTAGAAAATACAACTTGGAAATACACTTACTATATGTGTAGCTCTGAGTACCAAGTTAGGATCAATTGATGGCTTAATTACGCGATTACTATTGCCGAAAATACATTAAACTGCTTCGTAACCTAGTTGTAGTGAAGAGTGAAGCTACCAGGTGTGAAAGCGATCGCCTCTACGCGCGATTAGGTCAAAGCGGCTGCTACCCACGATTGAAAGTATTGCCACTGGCACTCCTGAGACTGTCATTCGCCAATCTGATGCAGCTAAATTTGTTGCGAACTTCGCTGGTTTAGAGCAAAATCAATTTCGGATTGAGAAGCTTTATAGCAATACTCGAATTGACAAAAGACACTTAGCAGTTAACTTGCCATCCGATGAAGCGATCGCGTTGGGCGGACACAACCTACCGATTCAGTCGCGGATGCAGATGTTTCAAGAGTATGCAGTTCCTTTAGCTGAGCGAGTTGCAAAACAAGCACTGGTGTCTGCGAGTGCAAGTGTCGATCCTGGGCAATCAGAGTCGAAAATTGAAGATGCAATCGGTCTTGTAATGTTACGATGCCATCACGATTGCCGCATAAAATTAACGTAGGGGCTTTAATTTGGTTTAACTGCGCGGCGTGATTTTCGACAATTAGCCCTGCTAAAGCTTGTTTCCATACCATTAGTGGTACTTACTTTCAAACTTTCAGAAACCGCAGTATCTAAAAATGCAGGGGGAATCGGTTTGTAAAAGGTACTCGCTTGAACATCGCGAACAAAACTAAGAGCTATTGGCTCAACTAACCCTTGAATAGTATCATTAAGTTCTTTGATAACTAAATTCCCCACTGCAGTTAGGTGCAGCACCAATTAGTACTAAGCGCTGAACGCGTTGTGGATAGTCAACTGCAACTTTAAGAACCTTGTCATTCCGCTTTTATCACGATGTAAGTTGAGGATTGAACCTGAGACTTGAGATGTTTCGTATTCAATTCCTCTTAACTGCTTGGCTTTGATAATCTGCGATCGCATTAAACTCATTTTCCAGATTTCGATACAAGCGTTCGTATAATGAGAACAGAGCGTGATAGCTGCTGACTAAATGCGAATTGGGTTTATGACGATAAGTTATGCGAATTAATTTTTGCACGTCAGTAAGATCGGCGATCGCACCTACACTATACATTGCTAATACGGCTGCACCAAATCCACTTCCTTCATAAACTTCTGGCATTAATACCTCAATCCCGAACAAATCTGCCATCATTTGTCGCCAAAGAGTCGAACGCGCAAAACCACCCGAAGCGCGAATTTCTTTAATATCTCCGGTGAGTTCTTGTAAAGCGACATTAACACTGTAAACGTTAAATAAAATCCCCTCCATAATCGCGCGGACAAAATGCGATCGCCCGTGATGTAACCCTACACCAAAAAATAAACCACGTGTTTTCGCATTCCAATGCGGTGCGCGTTCGCCTGATAAATACGGTAAACACAACAAACCTTCAGCGCCTGGAGAAACTTCCATTGCCGACGCAATCATCAAGTCGTAAGGATCTACCCCCAAGTGCTTTGCTTTTGCGACTTCTGGCGCGCAAAAGTTGTCGCGAAACCACCGTAAAACAATTCCACCATTATTTGTGGGTCCACCGATAACCCAGTGTTTTGCAGTTAAAGCGTAACAAAACGTTCTTTCTTTCTCGTCAGTCAGTGGTGTGTCAACAACCGTCCGCACTGCACCACTCGTACCAATCGTAATCGCAACTTCACCCCTCGCGATCGCCCCGACTCCCAAGTTTGCTAAAACTCCATCATTTGCCCCAATAACTACGGGTGTATCCGCTGCAATTCGCATGACTTCTGCATGACGCGTTTTCATACCACGCAAAACGTGCGTTGGCGAAACAAGTTCGCTCAATTGTTCAGAACGTATTCCTGCAAGTTCAAGCGCTTCTGTATCCCAATCAAGCTGTTTTAAATTGAGTAATCCTGTCGCCGATGCAATCGAGTAATCAATAATATAGCGCTCGAATAATTGATAAAAAATGTACTCTTTGATCGAGATAAACTTAGCAGCTTTTTCAAAAACATCTGGGTTGACTTCGCGCATCCACATCAGCTTTGTAACCACTGAAACAGGATGAATTGGGCTTCCGGTACGCAAGTAAAGATCGTGTTTAATGTCTTGTTGCTTTAAGTACTCTGTTTGATGAATGCTGCGATTATCTGCCCAAATCATTGCATTCGTTAAAGGATAATTTTTGGCATCAACAGCAATTAAACTGTGTGTTGCTGCGCTAAATCCTAATGCAGCGATCGCCGATTTTGAAATTTCTGCCGCATCTACTGCATCGCGCACCGCACCGATGACTGCCGAAAAAATTGCTTCAGGGTCTTGTTCTGCCCAGGTAGGTTTGGGGACAATAATTTTATATCCCCGATTCCCCATACCTTTAATTGCACCTGAGGCTGAAAAAACAATCGCCTTTGTACTCGTGGTGCCAACATCAACACCAAGAAAGTAAGTTTGAGTCATAGATTGAGTGGTTAATTAAGTGGGTGAAAATAAATGTAAATAAATTGGTAACTGGTAATTGGTCTGATAGAAAGCATCTACCGATTCGCTAACCTGAGTTACACAAAGAAGCTGATCAGGAATACTATCAAAAAGCCCACTAAACCAATAATGGTTTCCATGACTGTCCAAGAACGTAGTGTGTTTTTCTCAGATAATCCGAGATAACGGCTGACTAACCAAAAACCTGAATCGTTAACATGGGAAAGTACGGTTGCACCGGAGGCGATCGCAATTGTAATTAATCCACCCATTGGTGCAGAATAATTCCCTGCTTCGATTGCGGGTGCCATAATTCCTGCGGCTGTTACCATTGATACTGTTGCCGAACCTTGCGAAACTCGTACCGCAGTCGCAATAAGGAACGCAAGAAGAATAATCGGTAAGTTTGATGCCGCCATGATACCGGCTAACGCATCACCAACGCCACTTGTTACCAAAACTCTGCCAAAAACACCACCCGCACCTGTAACTAAAATAATCAATCCTACTGGTTCGAGCGATTTTGTGGCGATAGTTTGAATTTCGTCTGGCGTGTAACCGCGTCGAGTTCCTAATAAATAAAACGAAGCAAGCGCCGCAAGAAGTAACGCGGTAAATGGATGTCCTAAAAATCCGAGTAAATTACGGACAAAATTACCTTCTGGCAACAAAATTCCAGAAACAGTATTGAGCAAAATCAGTAACAGTGGAATTGCAATAATGGCAACAATCATACCAAACGGCGGTGGGTCTTTTGCCACTTCCTTTTCTGGTGCGTCAATGATCATGTATTCTGGTACTTTCACGTGGATTTTCCCGCCGATGTACTTACCAAAGAAGACACCGCCGACGATCATTGCTGGTAAACCAGCGATCGCACCAAACAAAATCACCCAACCCAAATCCGCATTAATTAATGACGCAACTGCAACCGGACCTGGCGTTGGTGGAATGTAGCTGTGAGTAATTGCTAACCCTGCGGTTAAGGGAATGGCATAATACAACAACGATTTTCCAGTCCGTTGCGCTAAACTGTACACTAGCGGAATCAGAATAATTAAACCAACATCAAAAAAGACAGGAATTGCGACTAAAAATCCTGTCAAGCCTAACGCCCACTGCGCGCGATCTTGTCCAAAGCGTCTTACTAAAGTATTTGCTAATTGTTCCGCGCCGCCAGACACGCGCAACATCTCGCCAAACATCGTACCCAAACCAACCACAATTGCAATAAAGCCTAGGGTGTTCCCCATACCTTGTTGAATTGTGCTGGCAATCTCGTTTAAAGGTATTCCTGCGGCAACCGCAACGAATAAACTACTCAAGAGCAAAGCTACGAATGCTTGTAGCCTTAAACCCATTACTAGAAACAGCAGCAAGCCGATGCCGAGCATCGCAATTAAAATTAGTATACCAGGCGACATAATTGCAGCTTAAAAGCCCCTTAACTCTTCTTTTTATGCGCAACAACGTTGCAATACAGCTAAATAGTGGGGTCAATTTTCTTTATGAAAATGATTATTATTCACTAAATCTTTATTACTCAAGCAACCCAAAATTGGTTGTAACCGTGACCAACAACTTGTTGAAAGCGATCGCTTGTTGTTTTTACCTGAGATAAAGTTTAGTACCACTAGGCTGAAAGCCTGTTACGCTGTACCCAAATGCAGAATCACTCTGCTCATTAATTGATTTTACTTATAAATGTTATTTTGAAAACTTTATTTATCTCGGTCATCTATCTAGAGAGATTAATCTAAAGATAGAGTGAATTTTGATTGGCTCTTGCTATCTCAAGATTCATACTTGGAGCATAAGATCATTTCACTAAATAAAAACGACAAATCATTTCTTCTCTGCCCCGCCAGTCGCCTCAACGGGGGACTCGGAGGCTCCATGGAGTGGGGATTAAGGGTAAACTCCGCACGGCGCCGGCTCCTGAAGCTGCCTATTTGTAGTAACTTCAAAGTGACCTCGTGCAGTGGCTCAACTTGACAAAGCAGAAGTACATCAAGTCGTGTTTATTCAATGTAAAATTGACTATTTTATGGCAAGTAACTCCGAAACAGATATCCGTGTTTCAGCTACCGGCAAAATCTGGGGCTTTGCGACAGGTATGCTTGCAATCTGCATTCCGTTAGTCCCTGTGACTAGAAGTGGTCCTATTCTGCCGTTAGCGGTAGTGACAGGTGCAGCTATTAGTACAGTTGCAGTTTGGCGTAGCTCAGATAATGACGCAAGTCACAATTTGGCAAATAGGATCAAGAACTTAGAACAGCGAGTCGCTGATTTGGAAACAATTTGTAGTTCGCAAGAAATTGAATTACAGCGAAGAATTCGGCGCTTAGATACAGAAGATTGAATGCCAAAAAGCGTTCTGTCAAAGTCCCTCTCCCAAGTTTGGGAGAGGAATTTAGGGTGAGGGCGAGACTCACACGCATTGATTTATTGACAAGAAAAAGCGATCACCCTTGCATTAGAGGCGATCGCCTTAATTCTTTAGCTTCACTTACACCAAAACTGATTGCATCAAAGGCTTGTCAGGAGATAACTTTCCACTACGCAGCCACTCATCTAACTCAGATGGTGCTTGCACTTTTTTCAGTTGTTCGCGCAGTTTTTCGCCTTCGAGGATTTCTTGCTGCAATAATATCTGCGCGGTTTCCTCTAACAAGTCGCGATTTTGAGCCAAAATGCTTAAAGCAATGTGATGCGCTCCATCAACGATTTCTTTGACTTCGCGGTCGATTTCTTCTGCAACTTTGGGGCTAACCGAACGACGCGGGTTACTAAAACCGCCTAAGAATTCTTGTTGGATTTTCTCAAAAGCAACTGGACCTAACTCATCACTCATACCGTAGAGTGTCACAGCACGTTCTGCTAAATCAGTAGCTTTTTGAATGTCATCACTCGCACCTGTAGACACTTTCCCAAAAACCAATTCTTCAGCGGAGCGTCCACCAAGTAAGGTTGCAATCCGCCCGCGTAACTCATCTTCAATCATCAAAAAGCGGTCTTCTTCAGGCATTTGTACGGTATAACCTAATGCACCGACACCGCGAGGAACTACAGAGATTTTCTCGACCTTACCCGCACCAGGCATCAAAGCACCGATAATGGCATGACCAACTTCATGATAAGCAACCGTCTTTTTCTCATTTTCGTTGAGAACGCGCGATCGCCTCTCTAAACCAGCCACAACACGCTCGATTGCTTCATTAAAGTCACTCATCGACACAGCTTCGCGATTTTGGCGGGCGGCGAGAAGTGCGGCTTCGTTGACTAAGTTGGCTAAATCGGCTCCCGCAAATCCTGGGGTACGTCCTGCAATGGTTAGCAAATCGACATCATCAGCTAACTTCACATTTCGCGCATGAACTTTGAGAATCGCTTCGCGACCGACTTTATCAGGGCGATCGACAACAACTTGACGATCAAATCTTCCTGGACGACGTAATGCAGGGTCAAGGATTTCGGGACGATTTGTCGCGGCGATGATGATCACGCCAGTATTCGCATCAAAACCATCCATTTCGGTTAAGAGTTGGTTTAGCGTTTGTTCGCGTTCGTCGTTACCGCCAACAAAGCCGTTAGCACCTCCACGCGACTTACCCAACGCGTCTAACTCGTCAATAAAGACGATGCAAGGGGCTTGTTGCTTCGCTTGTTCAAACAGATCGCGGACTCGCGCTGCACCGACACCGACAAATAACTCGATAAATTCTGAACCGGAAATGCTAAAGAAAGGAACACCCGCTTCACCGGCGATCGCTTTTGCGAGTAATGTTTTTCCAGTTCCTGGAGGTCCGACAAGCAGTACTCCCTTGGGGATCTTTGCTCCAAGTCGAGTATATTTACCCGCGTTTTTGAGGAAATCAACAATTTCTTGGACTTCTTGTTTCGCTTCTTCGACTCCGGCGACGTCACCAAATTTCACTCCGGTAGTTCCTTCGGAGTAGATCCGCGCTTTACTTTTACCAACCGTTAACGCAGCTGGACCGCCACCTTGACGGTTAATCAAAAATCCCCAGATACCAAAGAAGATTAATGGCGGTATCACCCAACTCAAAATTGTGCCAATCCAGCCATTATTATTCGGTGCTGGAGCAGCAAATTTAACGTTGTGGTCGCGGAGAATTTTAGGAAGATCTAAGTCAATCGCAATTGGTGTTGTCGTAAAAACTTGACCCTTCTCTTCTGGTGTTTCGGATTTGAGCACAAACTCGATGCGATCGCTACCAACAATTGCCCGATCAACTTTATCTGCTTCGACTTGCGCAATAAAATCGCTGTAAGGTACTTGCGGTAAGCGCGCTCCAAAGCTCGGCACAATAAAGTTTAGTAGCAAAAGTATCGTAAATAAAATGAGCAAGCTGCCTCCAAATTGCCGTGCTTGTGGCGGCTTCTTTGAGCGCTTATTATTGTTTGTTTCAACAGGCATTGTTTATAACTTCTCCTATATTCAGTCGATGGCTTCTAGCTTGTAGAGGATTTGGATGTCAGGGCAATTAAGAGACTCTATGAAAATAAGAACGCTTTGTGTTTGAAACTATTGATTTAGGTCAATAGTAAGGCGAATAAACCGCACAAAGTAATACCATCAAATACTCCTGCACCACCAATACTCAATACACCCGAACTCATTGATTGAATATCTTTGAGATGAAGTAAGTCAGCACCAATCAAAGTCCCTAAAATTCCACCTGCAAAAGCCACAGGTGCAGCATGGGCTGTCGCTAATACCATTGCGGATAATGCCGCAGTTAACGGTGCAATTAAGGGATTCATTTGAATACCAATCCCTGGCACGACTCTAGCTGCATAGTAACTTACTACCGTGACGATCGTCGTTACTAGTACAATTGCCAAGGTATTACCTTGCGTAAATTGATACAATGCTAATCCTACAGGAATGACACCGCCTCCTACATTAATCGCAACGACAGTAGAGCGCTTCATTCGCTTGAGTGGAATACCCCAATACTCGCGCAACCATAATTCGGTAAAGTTATCTGCGGTTGGTTGCGGCGCTTCGACTTTGTAAAGTGGAAGATTGATTATGCTACCAACAATCACCGCAGCAAGTAATAAGACTGCTACATCGGGCGCAAAGCCTAACTTGGCTACTGCTAGCCTAACAACGTCAACTGCTAGCGTAAACCACAAAAATGGCAGTAACAGCAATAAGACAAGAAATAGTAGCAGCGATACTGGCAGGTAAAACATTGACTTACCAATGTGAGCGATTGAACTGAGTCGCTCTAAAGTCATTGTAAAAGTAAGCGATTGCGAGTAACAGTTCGGTGTTTACTTAACATTCCACCGCAAAAGCCGCACCTTACCGCTGCGCTCAGTTCTGAATTTTGAGTGATGCGTTTTGAATTCAAGATTAATAACTCCGCACTTGGCTTAAGAGAAGGGTGAGGATGTGGAACCTTACGGTCTTTCTAGCTTGCTCGATGTAAAAAAAATATAGACTAATCAATATTTCGGAAATTTGCCCAGATCACATAGACTAAAAGCAGCGAACTTTGCACTTTTGGGTTCAGGACGGTAAGCTTTGACTGCAACTAACAACGTATCCTCACAATTTCAGGATGTCTCGTGCAGAGAACTGCGAGAGTTAGTACGGAATCAACTGCAATCACTCCTCGAACAAGGAGATTTGCAGGGAGCCAAGGCTATTCTAGAACCTGTAAAGCCCGCAGATATCGCAGAAGTAATCGAAGGCCTACCAAAAGCGATGCAAGCGATCGCCTTTCGTTTGTTATCTAAAAGTGAAGCGATCGAAGTTTACGAGTATCTTGACTCTAACGTTCAAGAAGCACTGATCTTAGAATTTAAAAGTCAAGACGTTCTCGATATTGTCGATAAAATGTCACCCGACGATCGCGCCAGGTTGTTTGATGAATTACCAGCAAAATTTGTAACTCGCCTTTTAGAACAACTGAGTCCTGCGGAACGCCAAGCAACCGCTCAACTATTAGGTTACGAAGCGGGTACAGCTGGGCGGATCATGACACCCGAACTCATTTCGTTAAAAGAAAACTTTTCCACCGCGCAAGCATTAGAGCAAATTCGCCGTTTAGCAAATGCGACTGAAACAATTTACTATCTTTATGTTACCGACCCGGCAAGGCGATTAACTGGGATTTTGTCGCTACGAGAACTCGTCACCGCACAGCCGCAGCAAACAATCGGCGAAATCATGACGCGTGAGGTTGTATTTGTTTATACCGATACTGATCAAGAAGAAGTGGCGAGATTAATTCAACGCTATGACTTTTTAGCAGTGCCTGTTGTTGATCGCGAACAGCGTCTCGTAGGAATTGTCACGGTTGATGATGTCATTGATATCTTAGAACAAGAAACCACTGAAGATATTTATGCATTGGGTGGTGGCGTTCAATCGGGGGGCGATAACTATTTTCAAACCGATCTCCTAACAGTTGCACGCAAGCGCGTTGTGTGGTTATTTGTGCTACTTTTAACCAACACTGTTACTGGAACCATTATCAGGTCTGAAGAAGAAATTCTACAAAAAGTAGTCACGCTCGCAGCTTTTATTCCCCTGCTCACTGGTACAGGTGGAAATGTTGGCGCACAATCTTCTACTGTTGTGATTCGAGGAATGAATACTGATGAAATTAAAGCCCTAGGACCACTACAAGTTATATTGCGCGAAGCGATCGCCGGAGCTTTATTAGGAACAATGCTAGGAAGCATCGCCACGGTTTGGAGTTACTTTTTGCAAGGAAGTTGGTTAGTCGCGATCGCGGTCGGGCTAAGTTTAGTTGCTATTTCGGTTTTGGCTTCGGTTTCTGGCTCAGCATTACCGTTTTTATTTCGCTTACTAGGCTTAGACCCAGCCTTAATGTCTGCTCCCTTTATTACAACGGCTGTTGATGTGCTAGGCGTCTTGATTTACTTCAACTTAGCCCGCGCAATTTTGCGACTGTAGAAGCTGTTTATAGCTCGGATGGTGTATCTGGAGCGACAACTTCTCCTCCTAACTGTAAAGGCATTTCTTGCTCGTCAATTAATTCACTTAATTCCTTAACCTGTAGATTCATTTGCTCGCAAGCAGCTTTGAGTTCTTTTGCAAACGCATTCACATCTTCACCATAGCCACATTGATAAGCAGCAGTTTCAATTCCTTGCTTAGCATTTGCTCTGGCACAATCTACTAAATCAGTGCCTTGCAATGGTGTATTTGATGGCATAGCTTACTCGTCGTTATCTACTCAATGTATTGATAGATTACCAATAGAACGTACAAGCAACATCCTTCTTGTGGAAGACAGCGTTTAGGAGTCAGAAATTAGCCTTGTAAAGGCAGAAGGTATGAGAGACAAAAGCAGCACTGTATTTTTAGAATTGTGTGTCTCAAATCACATCTTGCCATCTGCCTTTGTTTGGTTAATCTTTAGAAGATCCATTGTTTTGCTGCCAATACTTCCAAGCGCTGTATGCTAAGGTAACAACTCCGGTAACAATCGCCGTTTCGTCTACTTCAAATTGCGGATGGTGCAAGGGGTGATTTACACTGCGATCAGGATAGCCCACACCTAAACGAAACATCACACCAGGAGCTTTTTGAAGGTAAACGGAAAAATCTTCAGCACCTAACGATGGTTCGGGTAAAATTTGCACGCGATCGCTTCCCCAAGCTTCTTCCGCCGCAGTTTGCAATAGTTGTGCGAGTGACAAGTCATTATTCACGCCTGGCACTCCTAGATTATATTTCACTTCGCACCTTGCACCGTAGCTTTGGCAAACATTCGCAACCATTTGCGAAATCCAATTCGGAAGTTTGGCGCGGGTTTCGGGATGAAGCGATCGCACGGTTCCTAGCAATTTAACTTGATCCGCAATCACATTCGGCGCTCTACCACCGTGAATTTGACCAATCGTTAATACGATCGGGTGTAGTGGGTTTTGCGTGCGGCTAATTGCTTGTTGTAGAGTTGTAATAACTTGCGCCGCAATCCAAATCGCATCGATCGCTTCATGTGGTCGCGCACCGTGTCCTGATTCTCCAATTATCATAATTTCTAAATCATCCGCAGCAGCGGTCAAGGCTCCGTAGCGTATCCCGATCGAACCCGCAGGAATCGAAGGAAAAACATGAAGTGAAAAAATTGCCGAAACGCTTTCCATAACGCCATCAGCCACCATCCAACTAGCGCCCTGCGCAATTTCTTCGGCTGGTTGAAACAAAAATCGGATATTACCTGGTAATTCTTCTGCAATGCGCGATAAAACCATCGCTGTACCTAGTCCTACTGTAGTGTGGATATCATGACCGCAGGCGTGCATAATTCCTGGTGTCCGCGAAGCGTATTCTAAACCAGTACGCTCTTGTATCGGTAAAGCGTCCATATCAGTCCGAATTGCGAGTAAGTGATCGTCGCGACCACCTCCCTGCACCTCTCCCACAACGCCAGTTTTTCCTACGCCTTCTTGTACGTGAATTCCACAGGATGATAAAACTCCTGCGACGAAAGCAGCTGTTTGATACTCTTGACCACTCAATTCTGGATGAATGTGAATATGGCGGCGAATTTCAATCAGGCGGGGTGCTAGTTCAGTTGCTAACTCTTTTATACGGCTGAGCATCGATGCAGGAATTCGTAATTACCTATTCCCCCATGATAAAGAATCGTTCGAGCAATAATTTATATGTAAGTATGCTCATGTATACAGTAATGTTTGCTAATTACCGATTATTGCTTACTAAACTGAGGACAGTAGTGTTTTGTCGCCAAAGTGGCAATTACCGATGAATTAACAGTATCGACCGTATTTGTAACGCCTTCGGTGCGATGGTAGATGACATCTTCTAATGTCAGCCCGACTTCTAGCTCGTTGCATATGCTTTTTGCTTGCATAATACTCGATTCGGGCGATTGCTCGATGCTTGCTAACAATTTATCTCGAATTTGGGGATAGCTCGTGACTGTGCGCTTGTAGTCTGCGAGAAAAGCGCGATCGCCTCCTACGCCACTAGTTGCTTTTGCTAATCGGGTAGATGCGTTGACCTGACACACTGATGCTGATAAATCTAATACTTGACCGGATTTGGTCGTCATGTAACAAACATAGTCAGCGTTTTGAGCTATTGCGGGAGCCAACCCTGCTAAAAAAGAAATAGCAGCCGTTGAAATTGTAGCTAGTTGTAAAATTTTCATTGCGTCACCAAGTCTGTGCTTCGCTCATTAATCCCAAACTCAGAAACGCAATAACACTAAATTTATGTTTTTTACATTTTTGTATACAGAAACCTCAGTATATATACTGAGGTTCAGCGATTACCAATAGCGGCGATCAGGTGTAACGACGCCATTAGGCATTGTTGTGAGTCGAAACTTTGCACCTCGGAAGTTAGTCACTAACAGTCTTGCACCTCGGAGGCTTGCTCCCTCTAAATTAGCAGCAATGAAACCGGCAAAAGTCAAGTCAGCATTCTCTAAATTTGCTGTTCGGAGATTAACTCCAGTTAAAGTAGCATTTGTTAAGTTAGCACCACGCAGATCTGCAACATCTAAGTTCGCACCACTTAAGTCAGCACCTGTGAGATTGCTTTGCGATAGATTTGCACGAGTTAGATTAGCACCTCGCAGGTTAGCACCACTTAAATTTAATTGATTTAGCGGTGCATCGCTGAGGTCACATCGAGGACACGCCCTAGTTTGCTTGAGTTGCTCCAAATCCTGAGGACTATACGCTTGTGCTGAAGCCGCAAACCACATGGGAGTTAACAAAATAGCGACGGAAAAAAGAGTGAGTTTCATTGCGTAACTAACTTACTTACTAATTAAGTGTAATTTGGAAGGGTGCTGTGTTAAATTTATAGCTCAAACTGTTTGACGCCAACTAAAATAATCTGTTCCACTACACTAAATCTTTAAATAGAGTGGAAATTTTACAGCATTGGCGATCACCAGTACAGGGTAATTAATCTTGAATGTAAGAAAAATAAGGTAAAGTTCAGGTTTAATTGATTGAACTTTTTATGACTTAATTACCCGATGTTTTATTCATTACGTATAGCCTGGCGAAAAAAGTCACAGAGAGAATCACATAGACGCGTCGCGGTGAGCACGCGTTGGGCGGCTTCGCCAACTTGAAGCGACTGCTAATTACGGCATACGGAAAAAAGCATTATTTGAGAACAGTTCTCAAAGACCTTGGATTGCAACGTCCGCGATAGAAAACATTTCGGAAGAAACTCTACCTAATATCGATGGCGATGTTCTTTTTCTTGTACCTATGGAATTTGATCAGATAAAATCAGAGAATCTTAAACAAAGAGCATTGTGGCAACAACTCAACGTTATTCAACGCAATCGAGTTTATATTGTAGGCGAACACTAGCACGAATCAGATATTTTAGCAATTCATGCGATCATTGATGATCTGTTTAAATATCTCGTCAACACACCTTAAACTTATACCTAGACCTATACAACTGTTTCAATAAATGAGAATCAATGTTTCTCCTTTGCAGCAGGGCTGCCCTTATGCACCAGCCTTAGGTAAAACAACATTTTAGCGCCAACCGAAAAAGCGTAGTATAGGAACAACAATGTAATAGCTAATACCTAACCAAAAGCCGAGGATTAGACCTAAAGTAGCAAAAAAAGCGATCGCCGCAGCTAAATCTAACCAATTAGGTGAAACTGTAATGGGAAAGTGCCAAAAACCAGGTGGATAAATATTCAAGCTATTGAGAAGCAAAAACACCGCCGCACAACCACTCGCCGTAACTGTTGCGTGAACTAAATAATGGCTGGGTAAACCTAAACCTAAGGTGAGAAAAGCAACAGCGATCGCAATTGATGCTGCAATTCCAGCATCTCCAGTATTCCCAAGAGTTAACCGCCAAACTAACCAACTTAAACCATAGCCAAATAACCCCATAAGTGCAGCGATCAAATATCGCCGTCGTTGACCAAATCCACCAGCGCCGGTAAGTCCCCACGCGGTTCCCATACCAACAATTGCAAATAGGAGAATATCTGCTTCTACGGTCAAAAAAAGCTGTTGCGACAAAAAACTAGCGATCGCATTTCCCAGCGGTGACCAGTATGTTAAAACAAAGCCGATGAGCGTTGCGACACAAGCTCCGCTTGCACCTAATAGCATTTCCCAAAAGGTATCCCAAGTAGCGCGTAGTACCTGCGCGATCGCTCTCAGTAGAACAACCGTTGATTTCGATAGCCCAACTGTTAAGGAACGAAAGACAATCCGCGAACTGTTCCAGCTATTGAGCAGGAGTTTGAATAAAAATAGCCATCGAAAAGGCTTTTGCGCTTTCGCTAGACGTTCTTGAATAATTCTCGCGTTTGCTGGTCTACGGCGGACATCATCTTGCACCATATCGTCGAGCAAATCAGCGATCGCAGAGCTAACTTGCGCAAAGCGACGCCACTGTAATTGTCCTGTCATCGGATCTTGTAAGTCCGAGATGTACTTACCCGTAAGCATTTCAATCATCGTCCGCCCCAGTGCATAAAAATCGGCGGATGGTTCAACAACGCCTCCCGCTATCTGTTCAGGTGGGCTATAACCTGAAGTGAATAATCGTGTTGAGTGGTCTGCTAAGCGTGATGTTGCTGCAATCTGCTTGGCTCCCCCAAAGTCAATTAAAACGAGTTGTCCTGTTGCTTCTCGCAACATGAGATTTGATGGTTTAATGTCGCGATGAACGATCTGGCGGGCGTGTAACTCGTGTAAAATCTCTATAGCTTGCTTTAGCCAAGCTATGACCCACTCGTCTGGACAGCCTTGCGGATACTTTTCTAACAACTCTTGCAAAGTCTGACCGTCGATTTTTTCCATTACCAAACATGGCAAGGAAAGCGGTTGAGAACCCTTAACATTGACCTGAAAATAGCCATGAGGTTCTACTCTAGGAACACCTGGATGGTGTAGATGCTGAAGTACGGCGGCTTCTTGTTCAAATAATTTTAATGCTTTAGGTGAAGGATCGATTAAGACCTTGAGTACTTGTTGAGTCTGCAACTGCAAGTCCCAAACGGTGTATATCGTGGCAAATCCACCCGCGCCTAACTGTTGTAAAGGCACATAGCGACCTTTTAACTGTAGCGATGTACCACAGCGATCGCAAAACTTGCTTCCCCAAGTCTTAGGATAAGGATGCGGGCAATTTGGGTTAATGCAGTGAATTGCACGCTGAACCAACTGCGACACGACTACCAAAATATGCAGGCTTTCTCGATTTTACACAACGATGAGTTGTTACATCACAGCACTGCCAAATCAAGACGTGTTTACCGACTTACATTTGACGCCACGGGAGGTTGTAAGAAACTCGCTTGAATTCTTGATGGGAAGCTTGCGCTGCAATTACCATGTACAGTATTCTGCTTACGTCAATTTAAAAAGTGTTTGGTAAATACGAGCAACGAGTAATGCTATCCAGAATGAACCAGTTTGATGAAGTCAACATCCTTGATATCAAATTTCATAAACTTAATGTTTGTCAACTCATAGATTATGTTGTCAAAGCTGCAAAATGCGATCAAAAAATTGTAGCTAGCAATGTAAATATTAAAGCAATGAATCTTGCATATGAGCTACCTTGGTATAGAGATTTCATTAATAATTCAGATTTAGTATTCTGCGATGGTTTTGGGGTTCTACTAGGAGCAAGAATGCTTGGTTATGAGGTGTCCTCTACGCATCGGATGACGTGCCCTGATTATATAGAAAATTTAGGATTGGCTTGCGAGCAAAATAATGTCTCTTTGTTTTTACTTGCTGGTAAGCCTGGTGTCGTTGAGAAAGCAATTACTCAGCTGACTGCGGCCGCACCTAATTTACAGGTACAAGGACATCACGGCTATTTTGAAAAAACTGGTGCTGAAAATGAACGTGTTATTCAAACAATCAATGAATTTAGTCCAGGGATTCTTTTTGTTGGCTTTGGTATGCCATTACAGGAACAATGGATATTGAATAATATAGAGCGCATAAATGCTCGCGTTTTTTTACCTTTGGGTGCTTGTCTTGATTTTTATACAGGTACTGTGTATCGCGGTCCAGAGTGGATGACTAACCGTGGGTTGGAATGGCTAACACGTTTAGTAACTGAGCCACATCGCTTGTGGGAACGCTACGTTATCGGTAATCCATTATTCTTCTATCGCATCTTCAAAGAGCAGCTGCGTAAGAGCAAATAAAGCTTTTTTTCAGAGATCTATCTTCTTGGAGAGGTGTGATCGCCGATAACCATAGAAGATCATATTTATTAAACTCTCTCTGAAATTTCAAGTCATAAATTCAGGAGAATATACTTTATGACCGCAGCTTTTTTTACACTACTAGCTACTGCTCTTAGCCTACTGATTGTTGACATTGTTGTTCCAGGTGTTGATATTGCAACTTTTCCGGCTGCTTTGATAGCTGCTTTTGTAATTGGAGTAACTAATTCATCGGTTAAACCAGCACTTACTAAACTAGCTTTACCACTTAACTACGCTACTTTGGGGCTATCTTCAATAGTTGTCAATGGCTTGTGTTTTTGGTTAGCGGCGTTGTTTGTTCCAGGATTTGCTGTATATAGCATTGTAGGCGCGCTTCTAGGTCCAGTGATTCTATCGTTTGTCAACACCTTTTTGAGTAAGTACTTTGCTGAAAGAAATTTAGGTATGACAACAACTACGACCAATACAGAAGTTAAATCGTAGTTCCTCATTTAAACCATTTCAGGTTGACTGAAACAAACAAATCAAATCCGGCTCAATACGTTGTTGGCTTAGATAGTTTAAGTCAATAAATAAGTAATGAAATCAAGCCGGATTTATATTTAAATCGTCTGAGTTACAGAAAAATTAAGTAAACTGCTTTTATATCAAAAAAAAATATTTCTGATCCGTTGAGAAACAATTGTAGAAGTAATAATTCCTTAGGTGGAGGCACTAAAACTATAAATGCAAGAGTATAGATTTAAAGGTAGTTCAGGACAAGGTTTAAGAGTAATAATATGAAACTACTACGTATAGCTACGGGTATTCTTCTACCTCCATTGGGAGTCTTTCTCACAGAAGGAATTAGCACAGCTTTTTTAATTAACATTGTGCTTACCATCTTAGGCTGGCTTCCTGGGAGTATTCATGCAGTTTGGATAATTGTTAAGCACGAAGAACGCACGAACAAGCCAGTATATTAATGTCAGGTAGCTAGCATGAAATATCTGACGTTATGAATTAAGGAAACCGTACTGCTCATTCGAGTACGGTTATTTTATTTGTTTAACCTAAAAATATACAACAAAATACTGAGCCTCTAGGTGTTAAAAGAGACTCACTCAGAAACTGTATTGCCATAAACCAATCACATCGATTATGTTGTCGGTGGCTTTTTATCTCGCAAATAGTCAGTTGCTGTTTGCAGTAAATCGCTGAGAATCCGTTTGATTTGTCTTTCTTTTTTAGCGATCGCGACTCCTGCATCTCCCATTTTTTCTTCTAACTGCGATCGCTTTTGTTCTACTTGTTCAGCAACGGGTTCAGCCTGGGTGCGTGTTTTGTTATACCAAGCTTTAGCCTCGTCAAGATACTCTTTGACATCTTCGTATCTTCCACCGTAACGCGCCGCTATGTTAGCGCGTAGAATGGCTGCTTGGGCTTGGAGTTGTGCATATCTCTTTTGTAGAATTGCAGCTTCCTCGCTATTTTTTAGCGTGTTGATTGCCGATTCGATTGCCGCTTTGAGGTTGGGCGAAGTATCTTTTCCAGTATCTTCAATATCTCCTAATAGTCTTTCAATTTCTTGTTGCAATTCTTCTTCTTCAGAATCAAGCTTTGCTTGTAGTTCCTTCACTTCAGCATGAGTTTTGGCGTTGGCTTTACGTCTTAGGCTAGTCACGCCATCGATCGCGCCTTCAATTGAAGCGGTAATATTTTCTTTGAGATCGTCTCCTTGTTGCTGAACATTTTCGGCGACGGCTGAAACAGCATCTTTAACGAGCGAACGAATTTCGTTTGAGCCTGATTTGAATTCGTCGGTTACTTGTGAAACCGCATTTTGGACGATTTCACGAATGCGAGATGCTTTTAATTGACCCGTTTCTTTCGCTTGTTTGAGGTCGTTTGTAATTTGTTCTTTGATATTTGTCATTACTAACTCCTGGTAGAATCATGTTTGTCTAGACCAGGTTTACATCTGATGAATAATCAGTTTTAACTTGACCTTGGCACTGTCTTTATAATGACTTACAGTTTTCTTGGGTAGGTACTTCCTTTAGATATAAACCAATGCAAATCGTTACTCAAGTTGCACCGTTCCAAATAATAGGACCGCAAGCGTCTAACTCCCAAGTAAGGTTATGAGGATTGTGGCGCGTTTCTTCATCTAAAATTTTCACGACTTTGTTATAAATTTCCTCAGCTTGTTGCGGAGAATCACCGATACTTGTTAATCCAAGTTTGCCAAACTCTGAAAGGCAACCCATTAGATGAAAAACTGTACCTGTTTCGGTTCCAGTGTCAAAATGTAGCCGATGATAAGCAATGATATCCATTAAGTCGCTAGGAAGTAAACCGCGATAGCGCTCTTTTTGTAAATTGTCGGTGGCAATGTAGTATTTTGGACGACCATGCGGGCTATAAAACATTCCCGTTGCTGGGTGATAACGTCCATTAGTTAATAGTTTCAGCGTCATGAATGGATGTGTTGTTCCACCCTTGCGTAAATTAATTTCAATTGCTTGTAAATCCCAGTGTTGTATGCCGTTACGATCAGGTTGTTGTACAGCAATAAAATCAACACCAAAGCGTTCTAAAGCACCTTTTTCAGCTAGTTTTCTACCAACTTTTGTCCCTAATTCTTGTAGCCGCATCCGATAGGCTTCATCGGCGGGAAAGCGACAACCAAGATAAATTTGACCGTCAGGACCACCAAGAATTTGATCGTGTGTTGAAAGAATTTCTACCTCTCCACTTGGGGTAATACGACCTTGAACGCTGGGCGATCGCTTAATATCTCCTTCAATAAATTCTTCAACAATTGCGCCTAATTCAGGAATGCGAGTCGAAAAGTTTGCCCAATTTTCGGAGGTGGCTTGAAAACTCATCGTACCAAAGCGCTGAGTAATTGCTTCGATGCGTTGTTCGCGTGTTGCACTTCCAGGTGCTAAATGATGAATTGGTTTTAAGTCAAGTAAAGCGTTTGCTTCGCCAGAAATTCCTTCGTTGAGTTTAACGACTAGGCGTTTAATTTCGGGTTTACGTTCCCATAAATTGGCAGCTTCTGCGGCTAATTCTTGCGCATTCCATACGCTACCACTTCCATCAGGATGCGGTACACCACTTTCGGTAAAGATTTGCCGACTTCCGCTTTTTGTCCCCCAAATTGATAGTTGGGGATCGCAGGCATACAAGGGAACTCCGATGCGCACAGACAACTCGCTTTCTAGAAAAGATGAGTTATAGCAGATCATATAGGCGTTTTTGAGGTCGAGCGCTTGACGTATTCGTTGAATGAGGCGCGGACGTTCGAGAATTTTTTGCGTCAGGGGTTTGAGTGAGGAATCGTAAGTCGAAAGGAGTAGCAGGCGATCGCGGGCGTGGGAAAAGGGAATTCCTGGTAAAAGCTGCAAATAGTAGTCTATGACACTTGGATGTATCGGCTGCGAAGTGACATAAATCAGGCGGGTACGCGGGTTTTGCAGGCGAATCAAAGAGAACAGTAAACGTTCTTCATAGTGATGACAGCCTGGTATTTTGAGGAGTTCGCGTTGGTCTACACTCAATGAAGGAATGACCAAGATATCAGCATCACTTTGGTCAAACAATTCGATTGTTGCCCAGCGATCGCGTAACTGAGATTGTAGCTGTTTGAATACTTCGATATGTTGCGTTTCTATTAATGAAGGATCTAACGTTTGCATCGCCCCAGCCTACAGACCTTAACTACAGCGATTTTACTCTGATTATTATTGTGTACGAAATACTTCTTAAGAAACAGTAAGATTAGGCACACTCGCATCGAAATGATTGTATTTACTTATCAAGCCAATTTTTTGGCAAATTAGTCAAATTTTATGCGTAGAAATGAATGTGCGATCGCGGTCATAAATTACATTTTCTGATGTATTAGAAAAGCTTTAGTGTTGAGTTTTTCGTAAAGGAAATATGTCATCTACCTCAAATTAAAAAAGTAGATGTTAGTTGACTCTACCTCCTAAGGCTGACACGCAGAAATTTTGCTTTCCATCTCTAGATCGATAAAGTCAAAGGAGGTGATAGATAAGTTAGTGCTAGAGATGATAGTCGCGTTGCTCAGAAAGTTGTTTAAGAATTCATATGACAGGAATCAACGCAGCATCATCTAAAAAGTGTATTACTGCTGAGAAAAACAAGACTAAGCCTGTTTTATGTAATTCATTACAGGAGATAATTAGCTATGCCAGAAGAACAATCGTTGCAACCGCCACAAGAGCAAGACCAACAACCAGGACTTGAATCGGAAATGACGCCAAAGCCCAAGGCGGATGACCCTCAACATCAAGGTAGCGGTAAATTACTGGGTAAAGTTGCCGTGATTACTGGTGGTGATAGTGGTATTGGTCGTGCGGTGGCGATCGCCTTTGCAAAAGAAGGTGCTGACGTTGCGATCATGTACCTTAATGAACACGATGATGCGAAAGAAACAAAGCGCCTCGTAGAAGAAAAAGGACGTAAAGCGACAACGATCGCCGGAGATATTGGCGACGAAAGTTTTTGCAAGCAGGCGATCGAGCAAGTTGTCCAAGAGTTTGGTAAGCTTGATATTTTAGTGAACAATGCGGCCGAACAACATCCTCAAGAAAGCATTGAAGATATTAGCGCAGAACAATTGGAACGCACATTCCGCACGAATATTTTTTCGATGTTCTACCTAACCAAAGCAGCCCTGAAGCATCTTCAAGAAGGTAGCACAATCATTAATACAACCTCTGTAACTGCATATCAAGGTAATCAGCAGTTAATTGATTACTCTTCGACGAAAGGCGCGATCGTTGCGTTTACGCGATCGCTTTCCCAAAGCTTGGTGAAAAAAGGAATTCGGGTTAATGCTGTCGCACCAGGTCCAATTTGGACTCCGCTGATTCCTGCAACCTTTCCAGAAGAAAAAGTTGCAGAATTTGGCAAACAAGTTCCTATGGGTCGTGCAGGTCAACCGGAAGAAGTTGCTTCGTGTTATGTATTTCTTGCGGCTAATGATTCGTCTTATATTGCAGGGCAAGTTTTACACCCCAATGGTGGCACGATCGTTAATGGTTAAGAAACTAGTGAGATTTATCTAATATTAGTCCGCAGTAGCGGGCTTTTTTTGTTTTTATAAAACTATCTTTTACCATCATACGATAACTGCTGTCGTTGTGCGTTTGTTAAGCGCTTACTAGCTTCTCCTAAAACCTTATCTTCTTCTTGGATATAAAGTCTTACTAATTTTTGCAAGTCATAAACTTTTTGCTCAAACTCTTTTGTCGCGGGACTCAATAACTCAAGTTCCGCAATCAAGAACTTAAGGTGATCGTATTGATCTTCAGCTATGGCAATTTGCTCAATAATATCTGTGCATCGTTGCCGTAGCAAAGGATAGAAGTGTTGCTTTACTTCTGTGAGTAATTCAATAGCTTGGCTAAGTTCATTGAAGAGAGTATATCTTTTTTGAACATCTGCATTACACATTTCTGCTAATAAATTCGTTATTTTTTGATGTTCTTGTTTAATTAAATCAATAATATCCATAAAAAATTAGACCTTGATAAAGAAACCCACCACAAATAGTGGTGGGGGTTTACCCTAACTAAACTGTCAATTAATGACTAAATTAACTAGCAGCCATTTGGTCTTGCAACTTGCTCTTAGCTTCTTTGAATTTTGTAGCCAGTTGCTCACTTTGTTCATCACTGAAGTTATTGCGGATTGCGGTGAACATTGTGCTTTCTTCTTGACGGATATGATCGCCTACAACATCCATCAATTGCTTAACTTGGTCTTTGAATTGAGAAGATGAAGGATCTAAAGCTTTGATTTGATCCAACATTTGCTTCATTTGGGCTTGTTCGTCGTACAACTCTTGGGTGTCATTGTCACCATAGTAAGGACGAACTGCTGGATAAACAACTTCTTCTTCAGCTTGAGCGTGGACTAACAGATCCTTATACATTTGACCGAAGTATTCTTGAATCTTTTGAGGATCGTTAGTAGCACCCATTTCCGTATATAAGGTGTTGACTTTAGCATGATCCATCCGGATAATATCCTGAATGTTCATGTCTTTTTTATCAGATCCTTGAGTGATGACGCTACCAATAACACCAGTAGCCGCTGCTGCTGCGTCTTGAATGCGCGCGAATAGTCCTTGATCTGGGGTTTGTCCGGTGATTTCACGAACACCGAGTCGCTCAAGCAGTGGCTTTAGTTGCTCTTGATGACCGCGATTTTCAAAGTTAACGGTGTTAATTGGTGCGATCGCAGCTTGTACGTCTGCGCCAATAACTTGCCCTGCTTTGTGAATTAAATCTCCTGTCATGAACTGCTTGTGCTTAAGAAGTTCAAGCTGAGCAACCTTTTCATAGGTACTAAGTTCAGAACCTTGCATTAGTTTCTTAACAGTTTCGACAAACTGTTGCTCAGTTTGCTTTGGTTCTCCCTTAACGCCATATTGAACATATGCAGTTTCAATGATACCAAGATTTTTTTGGTCAGACTCAATCATACTCTGGAGGTCTTTTTTGCCCTCCTCGTCATCTACTTCAGATAATAATTGTTGTTCACTAAAAATTAATAGCTCTTGAACAGCTTTAAAATCTGCCATTTTGCTACCAAGCGCAGCGCGCTTTGTATCATCTAGCGTTACCGGCATTCTACGATTTCCTCTCTTTTATTCGTACCAGTGTTCTTAACTTTGAATATATCTATGCTTCTCTAGCTTGTTCCTCTTTCTTATGACTGATTAACTGCTATATCTTGTAGCCATAATATTTGTTAAGAATAATCCAAAAGAAGCAAGCCCTTATCGTTGACTTTCACGTTTGGAAAACACGCAGTTATCAAAGATAAAGGCTAAAGTTTGAGAGTTATTAAGTTAAATTGAGCAATATTTAAGACCTATCTTTAGGTCAATGCTGAAAATGAACAGTTGAGCAGTTAGGGAACGTCATATTGTTCTAGCTAGCTACGCTACCAAAGACACCACTCAACGCCGATACTGCATCTTGAACTCTTCCCCAAACGCCTTGGTCAGGATCGCGTCCTACGAGTTCGCGAGTACTTAATATTTCTAAAACACCTTTAAGTTGCTCTTGATGCGCTCTATTCTCAAAATTGACTTGATTAAGCGGTCCGATCGCTTCCATTAAGTCTTCGCCAACAACTTGCGCGGCTTTATGAATTAAAAGACCAGTCATCGCTTGCTGGTGTTTTAATTTTTCATGCTCAAACACTTTTTCGTAGGGCGATAGTTCGTTACCCGTCATCAGGTTTTGCACAGTTTCAACGAGTTTGCGAACTTTTTCGGGGGCGTCAGCAGAAACACCGAGTTTGGCAATACTATTTTCAATGACTTGAAGATTCTTCTGATCGTCCTTGAGCATATCTTGTAGGCGATCGCGAATATCTGTATCGCTAATAGCAGAGCTTAAGGTCTGCTCGTTGCTAATTAATAAATTTTGGATGGCTTTTAATGTTGCGAGTCGGCTTGCGATCGCCTGAAGCTGTGTTTCATTAAGCGTAGTTGCCATACTCTATATTTCTCCGATTGCTCTAGTTTAAACGAGAATAACTTGCAATAAATTAGAGCTTCGCATAACCCAATTTGGCGATTCATCCTCCTTATGACTGATTCAGCACAAGCAAGACTTTGAATCATAGATTAACTGTATAAGCATGGCTGCATCGACGAATACAAAGAGTATGAATTTTTCCTCCGCCAGTTGACAGATACAAGGCTAAGCGCAAATCGCTAGATTTACGAAGGAAATAAGCTCTTATTCAAAGGGAAATATTAGGTAATGTTCGACCAACAGCCTGGATTAGGTGAGGAAGCACTTAACAAAGTAGCAGAACTTGGACTAGCTAGCCAGCTTGATGATGTGGAAAACTTGGATGTAGATATTAAAACTGACGCATTCAAGCTGATTCAAGGAGAAGTTGACTCGGTAACAATTGATGGCAATGGCTTGGTCATGCAGGGCGATCTGCGCGTAGAAGAACTTGATATGTACATGAGCAGCGTTGCGATCAATCCGCTGAGTGTTGCGTTGGGTAAAATTGAACTCACAAAACCAACCGAAGCAAGTGTTCGCGCTGTTTTAACCGAAGCAGATATCAATCGTGCGTTTAACTCAGATTATGTACGTCAGCAATTGCAACAGCAACAAATCCACGTCCAGAGTCAACCTGTAACTGTTGATGCTCAACAAGTCAATTTTCGCTTACCAGGAGAAGGGAAAGTAGCGCTAAACGCAAGTGTAATGTTGCGAGAAACGGGACAAATACATCAAGTTGCTTTCTCGGCTGTACCGCGTGTTAGTGCTAGCGGACAAACCGTGACGTTAGAAAATGTTGAATATGGAAACAACGAGGAACTTTCGCCCGAACTGACGCAAGCCTTAATCGAAGAAACAAGCGAAATCTTAAATTTAAGCAACTTTGACTTGGAAGGAATGACGTTAAAAATTAACAATTTACAAATAGAAGCGGGGAAAATAATTTTGCAAGCTGAAGCACACGTTGAGCAAATTCCTTCAGGTTGAACAGGTTGAAATTGTCAGTGAGAATAAATAACACTTATAGCAATAGTCAATATAATTAGGACATTGTAGAGCCTCAGAATCATTTCTCTCATCTGAACCTTACGGGTAAGGCAGTGCCTTTTACCCCTGTGATCTCTACTATATATTCCTTGAGCAGGAGAACACATGGAAACACAGCAAACAAGAGGAACACCGTATCCCAATATTCCACCAGTTATAGAAAGCGACGATCGCGAATATCGCGACCCTGGTGTACCTAGTACTGTTGCGATCGCAGGACATCCCCTACATCCACTTAGCGTTATTTTTCCGATAGCATCTTTAGCAGGCGCTTTAGTCACTGATGCTGTTTACTGGTTCACGCGCGACCCGTTTTGGGCTAGAGGTTCATTTTGGCTGATTGTTGCAGGCTTAGCTACTGGGCTAGTTGCTGCGATTATTGGCATGAGTGATTTCTTACAAATTGAACGTGTCCGCAAACGTAGCGCAGGTTGGGCGCATATGGTTATCAACGTGTCTTTACTCGTTTTGACGGCAATCAATTTATACACTCGTTTGGGAAACTACGAAACCGCAGTACTGCCTTGGGGATTAGTTATTTCTACCATCGTTGGTACTCTCACAAGTGTTTCTGGATGGTTTGGTGCTGAATTATCCTACCGTCATAAAATTGGTGTAGTAGGTCCAGGAAGCCGTCTTCAACCATAGTCAATTAGATAATTAGCTTCTGAGATAGGGTAAGTTATTGCTTACCCTGATTTTTTATATACTTATGACTGTAAAACAAAATTTAGGTATATAAAAGTCATAATAAATAAAGATGAAAATTAAACCTAATTCTAAATTTCAAAGTTTTATTGAAGAAGCAGATGGTAGTCTGATAATTTATGTAAAATCCCCTCCAGTTGAAGGAGAAGCCAACATAGAATTAGTTAAAATATTATCAGAGAAATTTAAAATACCCAGAGCTAACATCAAAATTAATTCTGGTATTGTATCACGGCAAAAAATAGTAGAAATTATCGCAAATTAACTATTCGTTATTATTTTCTTAAAATAAAATATTTTTGTTAATAGGAAACATTTTAATTTGACATTCGTTTAATGAAAATCAAAGTAAGTAAAATTACTGATAAGTGTCTAATTAAAAATTCGTATTTTTATCGATGCCTGAAGAGTTAATCATAAATGAATATTAAGTAAAAGTTGTTGAGAAACTAGCAGTTCGACGTAATTAACTTATTGTTTTCAGAGCAAAAAAGCAAAGTACTTAACATTATAGTGGAGTATTTACTCAATGATTGTTACAGCAGACAGTGCGCTTATTAGTCATAACAAGCAGGTTAATAAATTAACTCATCCTCTTAAGCAGAAGTATATTGAAAGGCACGCTCATTACAAGTTTGAGGAGTTTTTTCATTTTCAAACTGATATAGGAGTTGTAACCGATTGGAATGATGGGCGTAATCTTTTTGCTAGCGAAGATTTCATTATCGGTTTAATTGAAGGCTTAGAAGAGGAAGTTGGCAGTGCATCTACTGTTGTGATGTACAACATTGGCTATGAATGGGGCAATCAAGACGCGCAGTTTTTCCAAAATTGGTTTGAAAAAGAATATCAGAAAAAGATTCTTGAAGCTAACTCTATGTTTATGTTAGAGGCTTGGTGGTGGTCTTTTACTACCCAAGGTTGGGGTAATTGGGAAGTAGACATGAGTGAGCATAAGAATGGATTTATGTTTGTGAATATTTTTGATTCTGCAGTTGCACGCACATTAAGTAGTGATGTAAGAAAACCTGTTTGTCATATTTATGCTGGTTTCTTGGCTGGTTTCTTTAGCCATGTTGTCAACAAATCTCTTAATTGCATTGAAATTCAATGCTATTCCATGGGAGAAACTTATTGCAAATTTCTTTTAGGCACAAAAGATCGAATTGATGCTGCAACTTTTTGGCAAAACGAAGGAGCAACACCAAGAGATATTGAGAAGCGATTGCAGCATGGAGAACTTCTGGGATGAGAACACAAAATTCTCAATTGTGTCTATCAGTGGCCGAATTTTTTGAATCTGACTGCTGGGAAGCTCAATATCATAGCCAATTTGTATCATCTTCTTGGCAGTGTCTATCAGTGGATAATTTTCTAGTTTCCGGCAATTGGGAAGGTACAACGGCTGCACAATCACCAATACAAGCAAGAATACATTGGCAATATTTATCAGTAGATAGTTTCTTTAGCTTTTGCAGTTGGGAAGGGCAACGCATAAAACAAAAATGGTTAGATGAATCAACGTGGTTTATCCAAAAAGTCAGTGATTTTGCGCGATTTGTACCGTGGGAAGGAAAAACAGAAATTGGTGCATTACCAAAATGGTTAGCATCAAAGTCGATATCTGTATTTGAAGTAGCACATGCATTGACATTAACTGAATTATTTTAGAACAGCATAGTAATTATGTATTTAGAAATTCAAAACTTAGTTTATCAAGCTGAGACGCAATATCTACATTCTCAGGAAACTGCAAAGCTCAAAGATTGTACACTATCACTAAAATCACGCTTAGAAGCTTATGAAATATTGCGCGATCGCGCAATAATCATTTTTCAAGAAGTTGCCGATCAAATATCTACTGATTTCCCTCAAGAAAAACAAATTTTAGAACGAGTGCTTAAAGATTGGTTGTTAATTATTCGTTATTCTGCTATGGCAATATTATTGAAAGATGCAACTTTTCTACGGCACAGACTTTTAGAATGGCTGACAGATTTAGTGCAAGTTCAGCAACGACAAACCATTGATCGAGCAATTTCTGAAGTATTGCAAAAACAGTTAGAAAAAATGCCGAATAGCGAACAATTAGCATTAATATCACCGTTTATAAATCAGGCTAGAAACACACTTTTGCTAGCAAACAAAGTAGATAAACAGAATATCTATCCCACAATGATTTGATATGTCCAGGATAAAGTAACCACGGCTAGAGTAAGAGTGATGATTAATGTTGCCGATTTAGTTAAAGATAAGTATCTACCTGGCAACTATTTTGCCTCGGATGCGTATATTAAAGGTGATTTTGAGTCAGGTTTAATTGAAAATCGTCGCGGCGATCACCTACTTGCCTTACCAGAGACTTTCCTAAAAGCAATCTACCTAGGTTTAGACGCCGCAGCGATCGCCGACTACGATCAAGCTATTCACCTAAATACCAACTATACTGAAGCTTACTATAACCGAGGACTCGCCTGCATAGAGTTAGGACGCAAAAAGCAAGCCCTTAAAGATTGTCGCGCAGCTGCAAAACTATTTTTTGCTAAAGGTGATATTGAAAACTACCAAAAAGCAAAATCTTTTAGTCAAGAAATTTATGAACTGAAAACATCAAATACTAATACTAATAATATGTTACTAGTAGGAAAAATGTCTTCGACAACAGTGAATTGAAGTATTGATGTGCTTAAATACATGAACTATTTTTATGAGTTCTCAATATCAAATTTTAGAATTACTAGGACAAGGTCAATTTGGACGAGTTTTCAAAGCAATTTACATACCGAATGATAGTTTAGTTGCACTCAAAGAATTAGAAAAAAAACGTTTTTCTACTCGTAATTTTTTACGGGAGATAAATTTTTTAACACAGCTAAAACATCCTAATATTGTTGCTTTTCAAGCTATTGAACACAATGAAAAAGGACGCTATTTAGTACTCGATTATTGGGATGGTGGTAATTTACGCCATTTCATGCAGTCGAATAACATTATTAGTTCAATTCAAAGCTTGAAAATAATCGCAGATGTGCTTGCTGGTTTAGAATATGCTCATACTCGTGGTATTGTTCACTGTGACATTAAGCCAGAGAATATACTCCTACATCAAAGTGAAACAGGTTGGACAGCTTGTCTTGCTGACTTTGGAATCGCGCTCAGCCAAGATTGCACAGAAATTAATTTAGGATCGCCTGCATATATGGCTCCTGAACAATTTTATGGACAATTCTTACCTACTTCTGATTTGTATGCAGTTGGAGTTGTACTTTACGAAATGTTGTTAGGCTACCGCCCTTTTTCTGGCTCACCTGGGGAATTAATGTCTGCACATCTCGCTCAACCTATAGAAATTCCTAATACCATTCCTTTACTTCTACGCTCTATCCTGTCAACAGCATTGCAAAAGCTACCTGTGCGTCGCTTCGCGTCTGCTACCGAGATGTTGAAATCAATACAACTAGCCTTGATAGTTGAACAAAGTTCAGTTAATACAGAAAAAAGTCAGCAAATATTCAATATCAAAGAAATAATTTCTTAATACGAATTATTGATAATTTAGAAATTAATACAAATTTTAAATCTCATAGTGTCTTTAACCTCCTTGTAAACTAGTATAAGTTATTTTATTTCAATTTAATAATTACAATAAGAATTAACATGAAAAAGCTATCGTTTAATACTGCTTATTACATCCGTAAACTTATACTATATTCCGAAAGTGAGCTGAGAACACTACTTAATCAACCAGGGGTGTTTTTTAACTCAAAAGAAATTCTACAACAACTCATAGAGAGTGTTTATCTAGAAGATGTCTTGCAAAATCTACTTTTAGAAGTGTATCAAGAAGAAAGGTTGATAAATCAAATAGTTGAGCAATTAGAAGAGCTAGTCAGGCAACATCAAACAGTACTGCAAAAAGCTGATGTATCTCAACAAGAGATTACTATAAAGCGAAAGATATTTGCTGCTTTAGGTTTCAAACGAATAATAATTACAAAGCAAGAAGTCTTAAACGCCTTAAGTCAAATTAGCATATTCAGCAAAAATTACTTAGGAAATATATTGACAATTAATAACTGGCAAAGTACTCGTCCTGATAATGATTGGCTAAAAATAATTCAAATAGACCGCTCAGCTAAATTGACTTGTAACAATGAAACTCAAGAAATAAATTTAAGTCAACTCCAGTTAATTCACGAATGAGTAACTGCTTTTATTGAAGAAAATTCTCTGATTATTCGTGACTTTACCGAAATTATTAATGAAAAAAGAATTGGTGAATTATCTGAAGGTGTGCTAGTGTTGTCTGTTAATTCATACGCAGCTTGGGTAAATGATATCTGAAAATAATATATCTACTTACAAACATATTGTATGATGTTTGACTTGTTTTTTAAAGCTAGAATTGCTAAAAATGAAAATAGTAAAGAAACACATAATTAAGTCGAAGCATGGCACATTTAGCATAAAAAAGCGATCGCCAAGATTTTATAATTAAGTATATTAGCTAGGTAAAATTATGTGTGGAAGATATACCCTCACTCAGTCTGCCGAAGCGATCGCTGCTGCGTTTGGATTGGATGCAGTACCAGAGATGGAACCTCGATATAATATTGCGCCAACTCAATCAGTGCCTGTAATATTATATTCTCCTGAAAAGCAACGCCAGTTAAAACTAATGCGTTGGGGTTTAATTCCTTCATGGGCGCAAGACTCGAGTATTGGTGCGCGCTTGATTAATGCACGTTCAGAAACTGTCAGCGAGAAACCATCTTTTCGTGCAGCGTTTCGCCAGCGCCGTTGTTTGGTAGTAGCAGATGGATTTTATGAATGGCAACGCCAAGAACATAAAAAACAACCATACTACTTTCAGCTTCAGGATAAGCAGCCGTTTGGTTTCGCTGGTTTGTGGGAGCATTGGCAATCTTCAGATGGAGAAGATATCAATACTTGCACTATTCTGACGACAGAAGCTAACGAACTTATGCGTTCGATCCACAATCGGATGCCAGTCATTTTAAACCCTCAAGACTACACTCTTTGGTTAAATTCTGCTGCACAGCCAACAGAATTACAGGATTTGTTACGTCCATACTCATCACAAGCAATGAACTCATACCCAGTGAGTACCTTAGTCAACAAATCGACAAATAATAGTCCAGAGTGCATTAATAGCTTATAGTCAATAGCTGATGTAATACTGTAGAGTAAGGCTGTTGGTTAGTAAACTTTAAACTTTTTGCATAAATATAGCCATTCTTCAAACAAAGTCCACTGCGGTGGACTTTATGTGTTTAGGGGTAAATTCGTTCGCGATTACATTCCGAGGAGTCAAATTTTCTGAATACTTTCACACAAATGAATGAAGCTTTAAAGATATATTTCTGAATAAAAATATCCGACTACGTATAATTACATAAATCAAAAAAATCAGTAAAAACACGCTGGAACTCTCCAGAATTTATATTTATTTTGATTTAGAACACAAAGCTATAAAGTTTGAGTAAAGCAGCAAACCAAATCTACTAAAGTCGCGGTCGACAAAGATGAGTTCATTATTAATCTGAATTTCTCATTTTTGTGTAGGGCTTTATTGTCTAAAAAAGCTCAATTTCATGAGATTTAGCACTTGAAGTATGAATGCATGGCTCACTTACAGAAGTGAGTTGTTGAACTCTACTGAAAATTTAGCATGAAAGGTAAAAGACATTTGGCTTTTGTTACAAGAAATCGCTCTTTCCTAAACATTTTATTAGGAATACTAGTAATAGGGAGAGTAAGCCTAACTGAGATAACTCGTAAAGCTATTGCTGCTCCACCACCAAGTATTAGAGTAGTGGGTAATAAATTCCAAGATTCTCAAGGCAAGACTGTTGTATTGCGTGGAGTTAGTCTTACAGATGCAGAACATATTAGTAAGAATTTTGGCTATAAATTTATTATCGATTTACTCACCGATCCGAGTAAAAATTGGCATACCAAAATTGTTCGCGTTCCGATTCATCCTCATACTTGGTTAGAAAACGAAGCTTTTTCTCAAACGAAGGCAGATCGCCACTTCGATCAGTACTTAAAGCCTTTGGTAGACTATGCAACCTCAAAAGGATTGTATGTCATTATCGATTGGCATTACGTACAAGATCCGCGTAGCAAACAAAGTCAAACACTTGCCTTCTGGAAGTACATGGCACCTAAGTTTAGTTCCTATAGCAATGTTCTCTATGAGATATTCAATGAAAACTCTAGCAATGCTAGTCGTGGGATGAATTGGAGTACTTGGAAAAATCTGGCGCAACCGTGGATTAATACAATTCGCTCTGCTGGCGCACCAAATATTATTTTAATCTGCGGTCCTCAATACTGCCAGCATATGCGTGAGGCTGCTGATGCGCCATTTTACGATCCTATGTTTCCTAATTCGCCAAATTTAGCTTATGTTGCACACATTTACCCTAGCTTTTATGGGCGTCAAGGAAGTTCACAGCGACAAAAGTATGAGTACGAAATCGGCTACTTAGCGCAGCGTTACCCAGTCGTCGTGACTGAATGGGGGTGGGATGAAGATATGTCAGGTACGGAAGTTTATGGAAATCAAAATAGTTATGGAAATGAATTAAAGAAATTTATTGATGATTATGGTTTAAGTTGGACGAGTTGGGTAGCAAGTAATAACCCTTGGTATCCACAGTTATTTGATCGTAACTGGAATCCGCGCAATAGTCCTCGATATCATGGAAGCTTTACACGCGATTGGTTATCCGAAAAGCGTAACAGCAATTCACCACAAGCTAAACCATCAACATTCAGCTTCCCACTCCGAATTGTAGCAGGAAGCAATACAGAGTTTATTGCATCTGATGGTAGTAAATGGGTTCCAGATCAAGGTTTTTTAAATGGTTTAACCGTAGAGCGTGGTGACGTTCCTATTGCTAATACATCCAATGCTAGAATTTACCAAACTGAACGGTATGGTCTGACAGGTTATACATTCGCAATTCCTAACGGTAACTACCTTGTTAAACTACATTTTGCAGAAACTTATAATGGTATTTCAGCAAAAGGTCAACGCGTATTTGATGTGGCAGTAGAAGAGGCAAAACTGGCAAATATTGATGTATACTCAGAAGCGAATGGTAGAAATAATGCGCTTGTCAAAACCGTTAAGGTTACAGTAAAAGACGGTCAGTTAGATATCAAATTTATGCCCCGCGTTCAGCTACCCATGATTAATGCTTTAGAAGTCATACCGACAAAATGAATCTTTAGATGTTTTCGTTGGTTTGTTGCATATAACTTAATAACCAGTTTGCAACTGTTGCGCGGCGAGTTTGTCGAGGTTCAAACTCGCCAATTTTATAACCAGAAAAACCGATTTCTTTTAAAAGCTGTTTATTTTCTGGAGGAATTGAACGAGTTAGCTTGACTGTCGCGGGACGACTCTCGATGAAGTTTGGTGGTTGTGGATACTCATTGCGCCACTCGTCTACAACTTTTGTGTTATCCCATGTATCCGTCGCCTCATCGTAACGATAACCTAAATAGTGCCATACCAATCGATTAACGGTCGCATCGTCAATTGTATTGTTGATAATTGCCCAAATTGTGTCTGTATTTAGTGGTAACAATTGAGGGATGTTCATAAGTTTTCATTATTTGAGGGAAACTTTTTTTGAAACTAAGGATATGAATTATTTAAAGGCTTCACAGCAAGCTACGCCAAAATTTTGTGCAATTTATCATGTGAAGTTTGATTAACGCTTCTCATCAAGATCTATCTCTGTTGGAAGAGATCGTAGATAAAAAAATTATGACAAACTGATGACAAAAGCAAGCGCTTCAACTCCGCTTCTAGGAGAAGAATTATGGGAATAGACGATTTTCTAAGAAATATTCCAGGATTCCCACGAGGAAGATCTGAAGATGACGATCGCCGCCGTAACCGATACCGCGACGATGATGACGATGATGACGATGATGACGATTGAATTGAATTAAGTTGTGGCACTAAGAAACACATCGCTTTTGTCTCAATTTGTTTAAGATAGACTAAGGCGAATTTATTATGTCGTTATATCACTGGTAACAATTCAAGCTGATGTTAGATTCATCACTACCCCTGGCGCAAATCCAAGTTCATGTTTTAGTTTCTGGTAGAGTGCAAGGAGTTGGTTATCGCATGGCAACTTACGATGTCGCTCAAGCGTTAGGGCTAAATGGCTGGGTACGCAATCTTGCAGATGGTCGCGTCGAAGCTGTTTTTGAAGGAAGTAAAGATGTAGTAGAAGAGATGGTGCGATGGTGTCGCCAAGGGAGTCGGGCTGCTGTCGTCGAAGATGTCGCTGTTAAGTACAAAGAATCAGAGGGATTTTCTGACTTTAGCATCCGTCGCTAAGCATTATTTACTAATTTTATTGATAGTAATTTTTTATTTAAACTTTATAAAAAAACTTAATAATGCGTCCTTCTGTGTAGAATCGAGCAATGAAAAGGTTAGATTTGACAAATGCGATCGCGTCTTCAATCCTACAAATACTACCAAAATTTTCCTGCTAACATATAGGTTTTTAGATTAAGATAAGTAATGTTTTTACGTAAATTCAGAACTTAATATTGAGTACATTTTTGAGTAAATAAAAAATTCTATCTTATGCACAACAAACTATTCAACACGCATATTGAAGATTCACATATCTTAATGACTCCGAAGGAAGTAAAAGCAAAACTCCCTCTCACACATTCGGCAGAAAAGACGGTTTTGCGCGCTAGGAAAGAAATAGAGGCGATTCTAGAAGGTTACGACAGCCGTAAATTCATTGTGGTTGGACCTTGCTCGATCCATGATGTCAAAGCGGCTAAAGAGTATGCTGAAAAGCTCAAAAAACTTGCCGATCAAGTCAAAGATAAACTCCTACTCATCATGCGAGTTTACTTTGAAAAGCCCCGAACAAACGTTGGCTGGAAAGGTTTAATCAACGATCCAGACATGAATGATTCGTTTCACATCGAAAAGGGCTTGTTAACAGCACGAAAATTACTAATTCATTTAGCTGAACTAGGATTACCCGCCGCGACTGAAGCTTTAGACCCCATTGTACCGCAGTATATTAGTGAATTAATTGCTTGGTCTGCGATCGGCGCTCGTACAACTGAATCACAAACGCATCGAGAAATGGCAAGTGGTTTATCAATGCCTGTTGGTTTCAAAAATGGCACTGATGGTGGTATCGAAGTTGCCTTAAATGCCTTAAAGTCGGCTGAGGTTCCGCACCATTTTCTAGGTATTAACCACAACGGGCAAGTTAGTGTATTTAAAACCAAAGGAAACACTCACGGGCATATTATTCTTAGAGGTGGCGGTGGTAAGCCGAATTACGACCCAGAGAGTATTAGAGCCGCTGAAGAAAAACTAAAAGCAGCAAATTTACCAGCAAAAATCGTGATTGATTGCAGCCATGGAAACTCAAATAAAGATTATAAGTTACAGGCTACAGTGTTTAACAACGTCGTTCAGCAAATTGTTGAGGGTAACACTGCGATTGTTGGCATGATGCTGGAATCGAATTTGTATGAAGGCGGACAATCGATCCCGAGCAATTTAGCAGATTTGAAATATGGTGTTTCAGTAACAGATAAGTGTATTAGCTGGGAAGAAACTGAAAGAATTATTAGCGATGCTTACGAAAAACTCAAGTAGAACGATAGTAACGATTTTAAGTTAATTAGGATTGATACTAGGTAAGAGGTAATGGGTAATTGATAATTGTCCAATTCAGATGATTTCTACATAGAGAAAGGAGGAGTGTTCTTAAATGTACTAGCGATTATGCGATCGCCTGTAGTGACTTTTTTTAGCAAGCATCCTCCTATGACTAGTTTGTTTTCACTTGAAACGCACGCTATTGTAAGTTAAACCACGATATCTTAGTTGGCACACTTGTCTTTCTAGGGTAGTACGGGGATGCTTTCGATATATAAGACCTCGATATTTGGCAGTTATACCAATATTGCTATTTACAGGGACAGCAGAAGTTTCGTACTTCAAACCACGGTAGGATAAAGTCATAGTTTTCACCTTTGATTGAGTCGTTAAAGCAGTGAGTTGGTAAACCATTTGCAGTTTGTCGTTGTCGTAAGTTTGTTATCGAGAATTTAGCCACAGCAGTTCTTGCGCAGTGTGCGTACCTGCGGCTTGTAAAGAACGAGATATGTGCGGTGCGTGTCTGTGTGCAGTAGTGCTGATGATCGCTAAACTCACTAACACAATCAATAAAAGTGGCTGATTGCTTGATGTTTCTTCAACTGACTGGGCAAAGCATTTTTCTAGAAACTGTCGCTGATTGGTACTATCTGAGTGCCTCAATAAATTAGAAGCATCAAATAAATGATGAGGCATTTATATGTCTCCTATAACACGGGTAGTCATGCGATTTAGAACCATCCTTCACTGACTACAACCCGACTTGCCTCAATTTCGGATAAGATGTGTGAAAGAAGCTCAATATTTGCAATTTAATGCTATATATGTACGTCAAGAACAAGTAATCATCTTGATTTCCGGTAATACTAATTCGTACTTAAAGAAGCTAGTAAAAACTAAATTTTGCGATAGAAATGTGTAACCGAATTTTAGAGAATTGGCAGAAAATCCGCAGTCCAAAGGTAACTGATAATTAGATTTGAGCGATCGCGCCATTTCTGCGTTCATCGCCTGCACCTGAAATCACACCTTCAGATGTTTCCATAACGGTGTGTACACCACCAAAAAACATATTTTTTCTATTCCACAAAATCAACTGATCGTCATCATTTTCGATTGCTTTAATGACTGAATCGCTAAATCCTGGTTCTACATTAAAAACATTATTTTCCCAGTGAACACGCGGGGCACTTACTGCTTGCTGAACAGGCATTTTGAAATCAATAATATTAGAAATAACCTGTAAAATTGCTGTTCTAATCCGATTTGCCCCTCCTGAACCAAGAACAATTTCAGGTTGATTATCTTTGAGCACTATTGTTGGTGCCATCATCGAAGAAATTCTGACATTCTCTTGCCATTGATGGAATCCTTGTGGATTTAAATCTTCTTCCCCTAGGATATTATTCATCATAATGCCTGTGCCAGGAATCATATAAGAAGAACCTTCACCGTGTGTCGTTGTTACGCTAGCTGCATTACCTTCGGCATCAACAACACTAATATGAGTTGTGCTTCCCCACTTGTGTGCGCTCTCAGTTAATTGCTGTTCGTATTGCGCAATGTGCTCTTCTGACAAAAACTTTTCAGTAACATCTTTTTGATAAATATTTGTATTGTATCCATCCTTTCTTGCTTCGTTTGTAAGTCGCATGACTTCCGCTAAAATTTGCAGATGACGCGACGTGCCAAAACCAACAGTTTCTAAATCAATATTAGATAAAAGTTCTAAAGCAAATGCCATTAAGATTCCGCCCGAACTCGGAGGAGGATTTGTTAAAAAAGTATTATCTCGATAGTTAATTTTTAAAGGTTTTCTTTCAATAACTTGATAATTTTTGAGATCTTCTAATGTTAAATATCCACCATATTCTTGACAGTCACTCACTAACTGACGTGCCAATTCCCCTTGATAAAATTCTTGGCATCCTGTTACTGTTAGAGCCGATAAAGTTTCTGCAAAATCGTGCATGAATATTTTTTCGCCAAGCTGAAGTATTTCTCCATTTGGTGCATATATTTGTTTCCCAGTGGGAGAGGAAACCATAATTTGTTTGAGGATATTTAAGCAGTAGTGTTGAAAATTCCCAATTTCTACACCTGTTTTTGCATAGTGAATTGCTGGTTCAGCGATCGCTTTAAAAGGCAGTCTCCCTAATCTTTCTTGAATGTGAAAAATTCCAGCAATATTACCAGGTACAGCCATTGCACCAAGCCCAATATGAAACTCTTGGGCGGCATCTCCATAGACAATTTTAATCGGATAAAAGTCGAGTTTGCCAATATGTCTTTTATGTCGCGGTGTTTGCGAGAAAAAATCAAATAAAATATTTTCGTTCTGGTTCGTATGCGCTAGTAAAAAGCCACTACCACCGGCAGAAGTTAGCGCCGATTCAGTAACAAAAGATGCCAATATAGCTGCAGTTGCAGCATCAAACGCATTACCTCCCAAGCGAAACATTTCAATTCCAGCTTCGGCAGTTTTATGATGTCCTGCGGCGATCGTGCCGTGCGTTATTTTAGTCATGGGCGACAACTAAGACAGCTGCGCCATTAATTTTGCCACTGCGCAGGGCATCAAGTGCATCGTTTGCCTTAACTAAGGGAAAAAGATTGACTTCAGTGTGAATTGGAACTTGCGGTGCTAGAGTTAAGAACTCTTCGCCATCGCGACGCGTAAGATTTGCGACTGATCGCACAACTCGTTCTTCCCACAAAATATGATAAGGAAATGATGGAATATCACTCATATGAATTCCTGCACAAACAACAACACCCCCCTTCGCAACGGCACGAAGTGCAGCAGGGACTAAAGCACCAATTGGCGCAAAAATAATTGCAGCATCTAAAGGTTCCGGTGGTAATTCTTCTGAACTACTAGCCCAGACAGCACCAAGCTGACGCGCAAATTCTTGTCCTTTGCTATCTCCCTCGCGGGTAAAAGCGTAAACTTCTCGCCCTTGATAGCGTGCGAGTTGAATTAGAATATGTGCAGCAGCACCAAAGCCGTAAAAACCCAACTTTTGGGCATTACCTGTCATGCGGTAAGCACGATAACCAATCAATCCTGCACACAATAAAGGCGCTGCTTGTAAATCTGGGTAATCCGCAGGAATCGGAAAACAAAACCTAGCATCAGCAACGGTGTATTCAGCATAACCACCATCGATTTGATAGCCAGTAAACTGCGCATAATCACAAAGATTTTCTTTCCCACTGAGACAATAGCGGCAATGATGACACGTGTGCCCTAACCAAGGAACACCGACGCGATCTCCTACTTTAAATTGCTCCACTTGTTCCCCAACTTCTGCAATAATTCCCACAATTTGATGTCCAGGAACTAATGGTAGTTTCGGTTGTGTCAGTTCTCCATCAACAATGTGTAGATCTGTGCGACAAATACCGCAGGCGCGAATGCGAATTAAAACTTGCTGCGGATTTGGTGTGGGAATTGGTAAATTAGCAACACGCAGGGGTTTTCCTGGCGTGTCTAGAATCATTGCCCGCATGGTCGTTGTGTTTGAGAGGGGAAATTTAGGACAATTGGCTTTGGACAAACTTATGTAATCTATCCATACCTTTTTCTATTGATGCCATATCAGTAGCATACGAAAGACGAATATGGTCGTCTGCACCGAAAGCGATGCCAGGAACTGCTGCAACTTGTTGAGTTTCTAGGAGGCTGTCGCAGAATTCTAACGAACTTAAGCCAGTTTTACTGATATTAACGAATAAATAGAATGCACCATTTGGCGGCGCACAACTAATTCCAGGTATAGCACGAATGCGCTCTAACATCACTTGTCGTCGTTCGGCAAAAGCTAAACGCATTTGTTCGACACAATCTTGTGAATCTTCAAACGCCGCGATCGCACCATACTGCGCAAACGTACAAACATTAGAAGTACTATGACCTTGAATTGTACTTACTGCTTTAATTAACTCAACCGCACCCGCTAAATAACCAAGTCGCCAACCTGTCATCGAGTATGCTTTGGCAAAGCCACTACTGACAATTGTCCGTGCAAAAATTTCCTTGCCTAGTGAGCCAATACTAATATGCTTGGCATCGTCGTAGATAATCTTTTCGTAAATTTCGTCTGAAACAACTAAAATATCCTGTTCGACTATGACTTCTGCAAGCGCTTGAATTTCGGTTGGTGTATAAACAACACCCGTAGGGTTACACGGTGAATTGAAAACAAAGAGCTTAGTATTAGCAGTAATCGCTGAACGTAATTGCGCTGGTGTAATTTTGTATTCTGTAGCCGCATCCGTCTGGACAATGACGGGCTTTCCCCCAGCTAGCTTGACCATTTCAGGATAACTAAGCCAGTAGGGCGCAGGAATAATGACCTCATCGCCTGGCTCGATCAATGCCAGCATCAAGTTAAATAAACTGTGTTTACCGCCATTGGTCACAATGACATTTTCGGCGTTGTAGTCGAGGTGATTCTCGTTTTGCAGCTTGCGCGCGATCGCTTGGCGTAATTTCGGTTCTCCAGCAGCGGGACCATACTTTGTTTTACCTTCATCTAAGGCTTTTTGAGCAGCGGCTTTGATGTGCGCGGGAGTATCAAAATCCGGTTCTCCTGCGCTAAAACTACAAACATCGATTCCGTCTAGCTTCATTGCTTTGGCTTTGGCGGCGATCGCCAGTGTTAAAGACGGAGTTACCTCACCTACTCGTGCTGCCAACTTCATGCTCACTATCTTCGGCAAAACTCTAATTTATCTAGGATATCTTAGAGTCTTACTCCTGATTTGTATTTTTCATTGCTTACTTATTCTTGAGATCGATTGGAACGTAAATTTTGATTGCTTGTCATAGTAGCAACTAAAACCATACTCTTAGGACATTTAACCGTGTTTTTGGGTTGTGATATTTTGACTGCATCTTGCAGACGACTTTAAATAAATTTCATGGCTTTTATTCAAGGAACTTCTAAGAACGATACCCTGACTGGCACTCCACTAGCAGATAGAATCTACGGTCTTGCTGGTAATGACAAAATCTACGGTTATGCGGGTAACGATCTGCTGCGAGGGGGTAGTGGTCAAGATACTTTATTTGGGGGTAGTGGCAATGATACGCTCTATGGTGGTAGTGGTGATGACCGACTTGTTGGTGGTAGTGGGATAGATACAGCAAGTTATAACCAGGCGACTCAGGGAATCATTGCAAATCTTAAACAAGGAATTGTTGTCACGCCAATCTTTGCGCCCTCAAGTCAGCCCAAAATTATGCCTTTAGGTGACTCTATCACCGAGGGAGAACACCGCGTTAACCCTACTCCTGGAACTTACCGAATTCGACTGTGGAACAATGTATCGGCGGATGGTTTGAAAATCGACTTTGTAGGTTCACAGTTTAATGGACCTCCAAGCCTTGATGACAAAAACCACGAAGGACACGGAGGTTGGACAATTGATGAAATCACCAATTTAGTCGATAGAGGAATTCTCAAAACATACCAACCTGATATTGTATTACTAATGATCGGCACAAATGATGCTTTAGGTCGTAGTGGTTTGAGAGAAATGTACAACGACTTAAGCTACTTAATTGACCGCATTGTGCAGCAATCAGCAAAGACTCAGATCCTTGTTTCATCCATTGCTCCGATTAATGCTAGCGTTCGTGGTGAAACTGCTGCTAACCTTGCTCAAGATTTTAATGCTCTTCTTCCTGGCTTAGTTGATCGCAAAGTTGCGCAAGGCAAGAATGTTAGCTTTGTCAACGCAGGAGGTAGTCTTAAGCTGAGTGACTTAACTTCTGATGGTATTCATCCTCATCATCAAGGCTACGATAAACTGGGAAACGCTTGGTATGATGCACTAGTTGACCGCGATACTCTGACGGGGATAGAAAATGTTACAGGCTCGCGATTTGCTGATAAGTTAATCGGCAATGGTGCTGCTAATGTTCTGCAAGGGAACGCTGGTAATGATACACTCATTGGCGGGTTTGGTAATGATACGTTAATTGGCGGTTCTGGTTACGATCGCTTTGTGTTTAATTACCCCGCTGAGGGAGTTGATATTATTAGAGACTTTAATCCCAACTTCGATACAATCATAGTTTCTCAAGCAGGCTTTGGTGGTGGGCTTTCGAGAGGTACTCTGACAAGCAGAGAGTTTCGCGTAGCAGCTACACAAAATTCAAGCGATCGCTTCATTTACAACCGCAGTAACGGTAATTTATTCTTTGACGTTGATGGAACTGGCAACGCTGACGCGATTCAAATTGCCAAACTGATCGGCGAACCAAATCTTACACGTAATAACATTGTTGTTATCTAGATGCAAAATTAGTTCTTTATTCGTGCTACTAAATCGATATTACTGCTACGCAATTCAATTGCAGAAGGCATCTGATTTAAACGCATTAACTCAGAAATTGCTGCCATTTCGGTATCGCGTTGACTTCCTGCTGCAGCTAGTACTTGATTGTTTTTGACATAAAAAGCAATAAATTCTCGTTCCTGCAAGCTACCATCAAAAATAATTTCATCCCACTCAGTCGCGTGTCCGACATAACGCAAAGGAAACTGAAATTGCATTGTCCAAAAAACTGGGATACCTGCAAATTTTATAGACTTTCCTGCCATGTTGTAAGCTGCAATGCGACCGTGTTGGGCTGCTAATCGCCAGTGTTCTACGCGTGTTGATTCACCTGTACGCCAGTCAGGATAACGTGCAATATCTCCCGCTGCATACAAATCATCAGCCGCACAAAGGTATTCATCAACAATGACACTGCGATCTTTTTCGTGTAACTCCACGCCTTCAAGAAATTCGGTTGCTGGCTGTACGCCAATACCGACAACGACTAAATCTGTTGCTAGGCGATCGCCATTTTCTAAAATAACAGCTTCTACTTTACCGTTACCCTCAAATTTCTTAGCTTTTGTGCCTAGCAGAAATTTCACACCTTCTTCTTCATGTACCTGCTGAAACAACTGTCCAATTTCTTTACCCAGGATTTTCTCAAACGGTACTGAACTTGGCGAAACAACAGTAACTTGTAAACCCTGTTGTGTTAACCCCGCAGCCGCTTCCATCCCAATAAAACTTGAACCAATCACAACTGCACGCGATGCATTTTTTGCGGATGAGAGGATCTTTTCTGTATCAGCAAAACTACGTAAGGTAAAGATATTTTCTAAATCTACCCCTTCAACATCCAACTGACGTGGTTTACCACCTGTAGCCAACAACAATGAGTCATAAGTCATTGTCTCACTATCTGCAAAGGCGATAGTTCTAGTTGTGGCATCAATGCGTTCAACGCGCTTATTCAACAACACTTCAATACCATGCTCATCGTAGAACTTCTGCGATCGCAACGGCATTTCATCGCGAGAAACTTTGCCATTAAAATAGTCTTTGCTCAACCAAGTGCGGTCATACGGTAACTTGTCCTCATCCGTCAGCATAACAATACGCCCTGCAAAACCTATTTGTCGCAATGCTTCTACCGCTGCACTTCCCGCCGCACCTGCGCCTAATACAATAAACGTACGTTGGTCTACATCTGGTTGATACTCAACCATTGCAGGTGTTCGTTGCTGTAGTGCAGAATCAGGAACACTCACAACGACATCTTCCCCGTCAATTCGTACCGCATAACAAGGTTGCGCATCTAATCCTGGCGGTTCTTGTAGATCTCCTGTCACCAAGTTAAAACAAGCATTATGCCAAGGACAAATCACGCGATCGCCACTCAAAACTCCTTCCGCAAGTGGGGCTTTATAATGCGTACAGTAAGCACCAATTGCGTGAAATTCATCATTCATTCGCGCTAACAATACATCAGTGTCTCCCACCGCAACTTGCTTCATCTCGCCATTTTGTAAATCCTTAACTTTTGCAACAACAGCACTATGTGTACTCATAAATTAATTTAAGTAGGGAAATGGTAATGGGTAACGGGTAATCGGGAATAGGTAATAAAAAAGCAATTACCGCATTCCCAATTACCAATTAAAAAGATGAGCTTATGCGATCGTCACTTCCGACGATAGATAAACATCCTGAATCGCGTGAAACAGTTTTATTCCATCTTCAAAAGGACGTTGGAATGTCTTACGACCAGAAATTAAGCCGGAACCACCAGCACGTTTGTTAATAACTGCTGTGCGAATTGCCTCAGCAAAATCATTTTTACCAGAAGCACCACCCGAATTAATCAACCCCGCACGTCCGCAATAAGAATTCAAGACTTGATAACGGGTCAAGTCAATCGGATGATCTGTGACTAAATCAGTGTAGATGCGATCATTGGTTTTGCCGTAGCTTTTTCCTGTTGCTTGGGCAACTGCGGCATAGCCATGGTTATTTTCTGGCAACTTCTGTTTAACAATATCAGCTTCAATCGTTACGCCCAAGTGATTTGCTTGACCTGTGAGATCTGCGGAGACGTGATAATCTTTATCTTGCTTAAAGGCCTTGTTGCGCAGATAACACCATAAAACTGTTGCCATACCAAGTTCATGGGCGCGGGCAAAAGCTTGACTAACTTCTTGAATTTGCCGCGTTGATTGTTCCGAACCAAAATAAATTGTCGCACCAACCGCAACCGCACCCAAATTCCAAGCTTGTTCAACAGATGCAAACATCACTTGGTCAAATTGGTTTGGATATGTCAGCAGTTCATTGTGGTTGAGTTTGGCAATAAAAGGGATTTTGTGAGCATATTTACGCGACACACTGCCTAAAACTCCTAAAGTTGTTGCAACCGCGTTACAACCTGCTTCAATCGCTAATTTGACGATATTTTCTGGATCAAAATAAATTGGATTGGGCGCAAACGAAGCCCCTGCAGAGTGTTCGATTCCCTGGTCTACTGGCAATATAGAAAGATAGCCCGTATTTGCTAAACGACCATAAGAGTAAAGTTGTTGGAGACTGCGTAATACTTGCGGTGAGCGATCGCTAATCGTAAAAATGCGATCAACAAAATCGGGTCCTGGTAAGTGCAGTAAATCTTTTGACACTTTGGCTTTATGGGTTAGCAAATCTTCGGCTTCTTCACCCAACCAAGATTCAATTGTTTCTGGTGCAGAAAGTGTTGCTGTCATACAAACTCCTCAAATTTCTCCTAAAGTTTCAACTGTTGTGATAGCGGAAAGCCGTGCTGTTCTCTACCTGGTCTCCCGTCGTATTTTTTTGATGTTTTGTACAGTTCAAAGCGTCCATCTGCGGCGTAGCTAGCATATCGATTGCGTACAGCTTGCATTTCTTGTGTACTCATCGGCTGAAAGTTTCCAGCAATACGTAGGTTCTGGTACAGCACCGCCAAAGAATCAATACCGCTAACCGTACTCGCTACAGGGAGACTCATAGCGTAACGGAGTGCTTCTTCTACTGTAACGATTCCTTTTTTCAATGCGTCGCCATTACCACCCAAACTTTTCATCCCAATTGCCGCAATTTGCTGGCGGTTGAGTTCTGGTAGAACTTGTTGCTCAAAGCTGCGAAAGCTAGCGTCAAAACAATTTAAGGGTAGCTGACAAGTATCAAATGGGTATTTGTACGCCAGCATCTTGAGATGAATTGCCGGATCTTTATGACCTGTAAAGCCAATGAATCGAACCTTTCCCTGTTGTTTGGCTTGTTCTAGGGCTTCAATCACACCACCTTGGGCAAAATGTAGTTCAGGGTCGTTGTCGTAAATCACTTCATGAATTTGCCACAGATCGATGTAATCGGTTTTTAACCGTTGTAAAGATTGCTCTAACTGCTGCATTGCTACGCGGGCATCACGCCCATGCGTACAAACTTTTGTCATTAAAAACGCTTTGTCACGTCTTCCGCCTTGCAGCGCTTGACCCATTAATTCTTCGCAGCGCCCCTTACCATACTCCCAAGCGTTATCCAAAAAATTCACACCTGCGTCAATTGCTTCTTGAACAATCCGCACCGCAACTTGGTCATCTTTGATGTTACCGAGGTGTGCGCCTCCAAGCGATAAAGCAGAAACTTCTACTCCTGTTTTACCTAACATCCGTCGCGGGATTGTACCAAAATCCTCACTTGCATTTACTGCTTGACTTTGTGTTGCTGCTGAGGTGTTGTGTTTTTGCCAGATGAGATAGGCGATCGCGCCTCCAGCACCAATGATTCCTGCACGTTGCAGAAATTGCCGTCGTTGCCAATCAAGCGAGTACTTTTGTGGTGTTCCTGATTCTTCCACCATCAGCTATCACCTCCCTTTTCCTATTAGCACTCCTTGATTGTAAAAAAACCTACCTTCAGGTAGTAGAGAGTGAAGAGCTTACTTAAGGGCTAACGGTGAGGCGTTGCGGAAAGAGTAATGATTTAAGCGAAAAAAGCCCAAAGTACCTCAACGATTCGGTAAATGTCGCAATCACCCTTCCAAACTTCGCGTTCAGCTTTGTAGTCCAGAACTCTCACTAGATGAGTGACATATCCTTGCTGTCTGAGCAAAATCAAATTGCCCTTTTCAGGTCTATTGGCATTAGCTTCATCATCTTTCCATGCCAGTTTAAACAGATCAGAAACTTTAAATTGTGAATACGCCCACGCACCATCACCACGCCTCACGTTTTTGGTCCACTTCAGACCTTGTAAATCCATGTCAATTTTTACTGGAACAATTGACATGGATTTTTTGGTAACTAAAACTATTGCTTAGGCTCTAGCTGTAGATATCTCACCAATAGCCTTGAAATGCGTCCCCACCGAAAACTGAGGCGGCATAACGTTTCCCCTTCAGCAGCAGCTAGTAGCCTTTGCATCTTCACTAGAATTTCGATGCTGTCCGTTGCAGCGCAGTGTTAGGCGGCTGGCAACTTCAATTACTTGCGGCTTTTCCAGTATCCAGGCTCACGACTATAATGCATGACCGCCAAAATCAGAATGTAGTCCTGCTCAATTGTATAGAGAACACCATAAGGAAACTTACGCACCATACACCGCCGAACATCTTCATCAATCTTAGCGTAACGAGTTGGAGACACCCTAATCCGGTAAACTGTATCCTCGATCACGTTTATAAATGCTTGAGCTATCTCAACTCTCTGCTCTGTGTAGTATCGAACTGCTTCAGCGTATTCATTCAGCGCTTCAGGATGAAATACGTACCTCACGGCTCAATCAGCCGTCTGACTTGTGCTAAAGCGTCTTCACCTGAAATTGGCTGAACAGAACCATTTCGCACCTCATCTCTTCGGCGCTTGGACTCAGTTACCCAAACTGCCTGAATTGCTGAGTCGGTATCGAACTCCAAGCTTTCCACCAACTTGTCTGCCAGGATTGCTCTTGACTCACTAGGTAGGGACAATATTTCCTCAGTCAGTTGCTCAATTGACCGCATAATCCCAATTCCTCTCAGAAAGCTGCTATCCTAAATAATTGTATCAAAATCTGACATGAGAAGAAATTCAGGAAGCAGTCGCCCCACCTCAGGGCTATGTTAGGTAGCTACGAGTTAAGCACAGCCAGTACCAGCTTTCATTGTTGCACAGCAGCAGATACAAACGTATCCGAAGCTGAGTCAGTACATATTAATGTCATGCGCATTCCATCAGCAGATATAGTTCCTGAACACTGTCCCCTTGACTGTCTACCCGACTGATACTGAATAGCATACCTGGACTCAAAAGTTCTTCCAGTGATTGTGCCACTGCCTGACGACTCAAAGGGATCAGCCAGTACTGCACCCCATGTTTTAAATTGCAACTCATTCCCATCTTGGATTACCTCATAGATGTAACCTAATGTGCGATCAAACCATCTGCTACTAATGTTTAGATTTGAATTTGAGGTGGATGGAGTCGGTGTTGGTGAAGGACTCGGTGACGGCGGAGATGGCGAGAGACTGGGGGTTGATGTTAGAGGTTTTTTATGAATTCACTATACCACCATGGAGAAGTTCCACCAACAAGAATTGTTATGACAACTGTTGGAATAATCTTACTCAGGAGACTACTCTTTTTCTCATCACCATTATTGTCGTTTGACACTTCTTCGCTCACCTTACTTTGGGTTGGCTATTACTACTGCTGCTTCATCCACTACGCATATTGTTATGTGTTTGGAAACTAATCTTCAACTTCAGAGACAGTCTCACGTTCCTGCTCACCGGACGTGGATAGTCTTTGCATAATAACCAATTAATTCTCGACGGTCAGCATGCATGGGCTTTGTTAGATACAGCTTTGTTAGGCACAATTTATTAGTATCTTGACAGCAGAACTCTCACTTTGACAATTATTACTTGAGGTTCCACATCTGTCTTTTGATCAACCATTCGCCTGAGTCCTCTTGGTGAAAAAGCCAAGTCTTTGTGTTTTTTTGACACTCCGCGCACTAAATTGACGCGGATTCTTGGGTCATTAGGGAGCTAACGCTTAACCCCTCGCCAAGCAGCAGCTTCACCGTATGTCCTACGGCTGTGAGTCCTCGCTGCATCACTACCTGAGCAGCCGCAATATCTCTATCTAAACTTGTCACATTCTCCAAATCTAAATTGTCTTATTGGTAGCAAGTACAAGAGGCTAACCATGAAGACACTCCTCCGCATTGATGCAAGCGTTCGAGTCGATGGCTCAAACACCCGAATTCTCACAGACTATTTTCAAAGCAAGTGGCTAAGCGCTAATCCAGGCAGTAGTGTTATTCAACGCTGCCTTAGTAGTAATCCTGTCCCACATATTTGTAATGAAACGATAGAAGCATTTCAGCATTCAAGCGGGACGTCAAATGGAAGTACGCTTTCCGATACTTTAATCGATGAGCTTAAGAAGGCAGATCATCTGCTGATCGGTAGCCCTCTCTACAACTTTACTCTCCCATCAACCCTCAAAGCCTATTTCGATCACGTTGTACGCTCAGGATTCACCTTTGGGGTCCGGCAGGGAACTTATCGGGGACTGCTCAACGGCAAGGGCGCAACAGTGATTACTGCCCGAGGTGGCAAAAGTTCACTAGAATACGAGGACGATTTTCAGACAGCATATTTCAGAGCAATTCTTTCATTTATAGGAATCAACTCAGTAGATGTCATTGCACTGGAAGGCACTGCTCTGGGGCAGGAGTCCAAAGAGAAGGCATTATCTTATGGCAAGCAACAGGTGGATTGGTTGTTTGATCGGACAGATGTTCTAGTTTGGCAAGGCGAGTTCACTGAAAAGGACAAGCAGCAAATTGAATACCTGCGTGCTGGTCAGGCAGATGCTATCACTAAAGGGGATGCAGATGCCTATGTCGGGCTTTGTACAGACGACATCCACCTACTAATTCCCTCCCATGAGGTTGTTTCAGGATGCGCTGCTTTCCTGAACGCAGAGAAGGCACTTTTTAGCACCATGAAGTTTGCTCATTTTCAAAAATTTCCTTTTCACATTGAACGAAGCGGAAATTTAGCCTTTGAAATGGGTCGTCAAAAAGTCATCATGCATAAACATGATAGTAGGTCTAATGGCGTATTCTCTACCTACCAAAAATACACTCATATTTTCCGTCTAACTTCTCAAGGCTGGCGCTTTGCGGTACTCATGTCAAAGATGACAGACGAAAGAACTCTCATTTTTGAGCAAAACCGCCAAACCCTTGAAGGCATTGCCTATCGCATGCTGGGTGATCTCTCCGATGCTCGAGATGTCGTGCAAGAAACCTACCTCAAATGGCGCGAGGTTGATTTTAGCAGTTTGCATTCTCCACGGGCATGGCTGATTACGGTATGCAGCCGTACTGCATTGAACCAACTTCAATCTGCTCGCACGCGAAGAGAACTATATGTTGGCACGTGGCTACCAGAGCCATACCTTGATAAGCTTAGCCAAGATCCGAGTGCTCAGGTAGAGTTAGATGACACTGTATCAGTAGCCCTACTACTAGCGTTAGAACGATTATCACCTCCAGAGCGGGCAGCGTTTCTACTGCATGATGTGTTCGATCTCAGTTTTGGTGAAATTGCAAGCATATTAGGGAAAAGCAACGCTAGCTGCCGCCAGTTAGCCACTCGTGCTCGTAGGCGAGTTCAGGAACAGCGTCCCCGCTTTCACACTACCCCCGAAGAGCACCATAAGCTACTCTATGCCTTTATCAGTGCAGCGAGACAGGGAGATCTGGAACAACTTATGGCTGTACTGTCCAACAACGTAGAACTATATTCCGATGGTGGCGGTAAGGTAGAGGCTCTATTTGATATTCTTCAGGGAGCAAATCAGGTAGCCAGATTCTTCATATCGATATTTGATCGCTACCACCAGCGGAACATTGCAGTTCAAACCCTAATGCTACGATTCAATGGTGTGCCAGGAATTCTCATCTATGAAAATGGGCAATTGGCGACGGCATTGACTATTGACGTTTATGCAGAACAAATTCACCATCTGTATGCGATTCGCAATCCAGACAAGCTGAGCGATTTTCCAGCTAAAAGTTGATAACTTTTGAGAATTCTAATATGAGTGTTTTCAGAGATATAAGCATGGCACTACTAGGTGGTTGGGTTATCGGAATAGTATTTGGTTGGTTGAAGTTGCCTGCCCCGGTTCCCCCATTAATTGGTTTAATTGGTGCGACGGGGATATTGATTGGCGGCTATTGCTACAGCTTGTTAGTTCGGTTATTTACAAGCTCATAAGGGATAGAACAGAAACCCTGGTTGGCTGAAAAAAACTCTCGAAACCCTAATTCATTTGTAGGTTGAATTCCCTTTGTCAACCCAACAATTTCCTACTTATCAGCTCTGTCTGTTACTCTAGCAATCGCCAGCTAACCCTTGCGTGCAACGGACGGACTGAAAACCCCTAGCTTCGTTTCAATATAATCTGCCGCCGGTGACGCTCGCCGTTAGCTGGCTTCGTTTTCGGGCTGGGAGGTACAGGGAGGTTATCGGTATGGAGTGTGTATTAAACTTGATGCAGAAACACTAGGAGAGCGATTGCGGTGGCTTCTATCACAATTGATCTTTCAGACAGCCAATTCCAAAAGCTACAGGATTTAGCAAAAGCACATGACATTGCGATTGAAGTGCTGTTGAAGGCGAGCCTAGAAGATTGGCTAAATCTGCAAAAAGGTGATTTTGTTAACACAGCCGATTATGTGCTCCTGAAGAATGCTGAACTGTATAGACGTTTGGCATGATCCGCTATTTGACGTTAGTAGAGATATTAGAATTGCATCGCAGAATTCTTGAGCAATCCGGTGGAGCGTCAGGTATCCGAGATATAGGTTTGTTAGAGTCAGCGATCGCCCAACCTCGCATGACGTTTGGTGGAGAAGATCTGTACCCAAGCTTGCTGGAGAAAGCAGCAGCATTAGGGTTTTCGATCATCATGAATCATCCATTTGTAGATGGAAATAAACGTACAGGTCATGCTGCAACGGAAACTTTTCTTGTTCTGAATGGCTTGGAAATTAGCTCCTCTGTGGATGAGCAAGAGCGTTTGGTGTTGGCGATTGCAGCAGGTGAGCTAGAGCGCAAGGCACTTGTAGAATGGTTGCAACGGAACACAACCGCCAGCTAACAAGTCGTTGGAGCAAAGAGGAGAAGCTTATGACTGATGAAAAACTTGAGGGTGGCTGCCTTTGCGGGGCTATCCGATACCGAGTTTCTGGTGAGCCTGTCATGGCAGCAATTTGTCATTGCTCTATGTGCCGCCGAGCAAACGGAGCTCCTACCGTCGCTTGGGCAATGTATCAAGAATCGCAAGTTGTTTTTGTCAAAGAATCACCCAAATTATTTGCGTCTTCCGCAGAAGCAAAGCGCGGTTTCTGTCCAGTCTGCGGCACACAGATTAGCTTTACTGCTGAATTTATCCCTGGCTTAATCGACATCACCATCGGCAGCCTTGACCACCCGGAAATGGTTACTCCGACACTTCATTACTGGGATTCTAGACGGTTGCCTTGGATACAATTTGCCGACGATATGCCCAGATTCTCCGAATTTCCACCTACTGAATGAAGCCAATGCCTAACATGGCGCTCAACGGTCGCGCTCACCGGACGCAGATCACCTTTGCAACTCAACCGACTATATTGGTGCGTTCCGGTGCAGTGCGGTTGTTAGCCTGTATGGGAGTATGCTTACAAATCTTTCAAAAATGGGTTACGCGCAAACATAAATTCTTCAACAGGTTTGCCTTCCAACAAATGTTCTTGGATAATGCGTTCACAGACCTCCGCTGTAACGTGACAATACCAAGTCCCTTCAGGGTAGACAACTGCAAGCGGGCCACCTCGACAAAACATCAAACATTCCACTTCTGTGCGATAAATGTTGTGTCCATCTTGAGTAAGTTGCTTTAGTCGTTTACCCAGATATTTCCAAGTTTTAGCACCTTCTTCAGCAGGGCAACAAGTATCTCCACTTTGGCGCAACCCAGTACACAACAAAATATGTCGTTCATAACCACCTTGCCCATTAACAGCAATACCTCGTGATTTAGCCTTCTTTTGCAAAGGTTTTGTATCCATAACGAGTAGTACTTTAAGGATGGTTGGAAATTGCAGTATACAGGCGTGTGCGATAAATCAACCTTACAGAACTCTGGCGATCGCAGAAGCGTTGCTGGAACACGGCTAAGTCTGACATGAGTTTTTCTAAACCTTTTCCTTCGGATGGCGTAAATCCTTGACTTCGGGCTAAACCTACTAGCCCTGTGAAATCAAGGTCTTGACTAGACACAAACTCATGTCGCCGTAAGTTTGTAAAGTAAGGTAGCCATAACCCTTGCCAAAACAGTTGATAACGTATGCTCTTAAACCATTTGTTCAGTTGTACTCCAGATTGGGATTGATGCTCTCGATCTTTGGATGCTTCAAAAACCAAGCGAGTGTAGTCTTTGGAAACAAGGTCGTCTTGATCCCAAAAACTCCATATTAATGCTAAACGTCCACTGGCTTTGAGGATACGGCGAAATTCTTTGAGACTTTTGTCAAAATCAAACCAATGGAATGCTTGAAACGAGGTAACTAAATCGACTGATGCATTCTTGAGAGGAGTCTGCTCGGCAGTTCCAGCCAGAAAATCTACTCCTTCGTGTGGGGTCGCTGCCCTCCTCATGTCTTCGTTGGGTTCAATCGCTACAACCCGAACGCCTCGATCTGCCAACAATCTTGCGCCAATCCCCGTGCCTGCACCAACATCGACAGCAGTAATCTGAGTCGGAGATTCCAAACCCGACAAAATTGTATCAATCGCAGAAGCAGGATAAATCGGGCGATACTTTTCATAGTCATCGCCTCGATCAGAAAAATAGCTCAGCGGATTCGCGATCGAATCTGAAGCAGTGGAGAAATCAAAACTCAATTTCTGACCTCGCTGCGAGTTGCATTCTTAGACTAACTCAGAAACCAAGATTGCAGGCTAACTATTTATTATACGGAAACTTTCCATATAATCTTTTTCTTGCTCGAGATATGTCAAGCATTACAGCTAACTCCTATGTAAATATATGGAAAATTTCTTTTTTACATCCCTGTTCGGGAGTTATACCGAATTCTTCCGGATAAATACCCTTCCCGAGAGGATTATATGGAATTTTTCCGTATATCCCTTGGGGTTATGCAGAATTTTTCCAGATAACATCCTGATCAGGAGTCTTAAACGGAATTTTCTGTATAACATCCTATGGAACAATGTCCGAAAAAGCTGCTTGAACAAGTACAAGACGCGATCCGTCTTAAGCACTATTCTTACCAAACAGAAAAAACTTATATTTACTGGATTAGACGCTACAACATCCTTTTTTATAATAAACGCCATCCGAAGGATATGGGAAGTGCTGAAATTGAAGCATTTTTAACGCATCTGGCGGTTCATGAAAATGTGGCGGCATCAACACAAAATCAAGCACTTCATTCTGTTTTATTTTTATATCGAGAAGTATTAAAACAGGATTTAGATATAAAGGTTGATGCAGTACGTGCAAAGAAATCTAAATATTTACCAACAGTTCTGACAAAAGATGAAGTTTTCGCAACTATCCAACACTTATCGGGTGTACATCAACTTTTAATTAAATTACTTTACGGTACAGGGCTACGATTAAATGAAGGATTGAACCTAAGAGTTAAAGATATTGATTTTGCTCAAAATCAAATTACAGCACGCGATACAAAAGGTAATGAAAGCCGAGTCACAATGTTACCAGAAAGTATAGCTGAAGAATTAAAAATTCATTTACAAAGCGTAAAAATTTTACATCAACAAGATTTACAAAAAGGCTATAGTTCGGTTTATTTACCTTTTGCATTAGAAAGAAAATATCCCAGAGCGAAGTACGATTGGATGAATGCAGTTTGTTTTTCCTTCTGGTAGCATCTCTAGAGACCCGCGTAGTGGAGAAGTTCACCGCCATCATTTACATGAGAGTAGTCTACAAAAAGCCCTCAAAAAAGCAGTTCGTCAAGCAGGTATTCAAAAAAGGTGGGTTGTCATACATTTCGACATAGTTTTGCTACCCACTTACTCCAAAACGGCTACGATATCCGCACGGTACAGGAATTACTTGGACATAAGGATGTCAAAACAACGATGATTTATACCCATGTGCTCAACCGTGGTGGTAAGGCTGTTCGTAGCCCACTTGATTTGTAAAGAGTCGGTTAGCGTTTATGAACAACTGAAGTTTCTCACTCAGTAAAAATCTTGCGCTTCACGTTTTACAAATACTTCTGCAATAACAAGTGCAATTTCTCTTTTGTCGCCGCAGGTGCTTGATCCAATCGAGTCAAAATTGCGTATTTTAGTGCTGAGTGGGCTTCTGATGGCGGTGGATTCTGACTTAAGCGGCGTACGGTTTCTTGAATGACTTTTTGAGCATTTGTTGCATTGCGTTGCAAGTTAGCAATCACCATTTCTACTGTAACGCTGTCATGATTGGGATGCCAGCAGTCGTAATCTGTCACAAGTGCTAGTGTTGCGTAGGCGATTTCTGCTTCACGTGCCAATTTGGCTTCGGGTAAATTTGTCATTCCAATGACAGTTGCGTCCCAACTCCGGTAGAGATGCGATTCTGCTTTAGTAGAAAATGCGGGACCTTCCATACATATGTAGGTTCCGCCACGATGTAGTGTGACATCAGGTAAGTTGAGGCTAGCGATCGCCTCTGCCAAAATTCCAGCTAGTTGATGACAAACTGGGTCGCCAAACGCAATATGCGCCACAACCCCTTCACCAAAAAATGTTGAAATTCGATTTTTTGTCCGGTCAATAAATTGATCCGGTACTACCATATCAAGTGGCTTTACTTCCTCTTTTAACGAACCAACGGCAGAAGCGGAAATCAAATACTCGACTCCCAACTGCTTCATTGCATAAATATTGGCACGAAAAGGTAGTTCCGATGGCAACAAAGTATGATTGCGACCGTGACGTGCTAAGAAAGCAACTCTTGTTTCGTCTAAGGTTCCTAATATTACTGCATCTGAAGGCGAACCAAACGGTGTAGATAATTGTACTTCTTCAATATCTTTAAGCGCATTCATCTTATATAAACCGCTACCACCAATGATTCCTATTTGAGCTTGAGCCATTTTTCATTAATGTATTACTGTAGCTTTTAAGATATTTTATCGAGAAATAAGCAATAAAAACGCACAAAAAAATACAAAATAAAATATATTTAAGTTACTTACAATTTTTACTTAGCTATGAGCGTTAATTGCTCTAGTTTTCATAACAAAAAACCGCTCAATATTTTTGCCTTGAAATCTTGTGAGCGGTTCTACTAACTAGTTCTTATAACTTTTGCTTAAACTGCTCCTGGACCTCTACCACGATTATCTTCTTCCATTGTTAACTCACCTTGCTTATCTTGATTCGCTTCAGCAAGTTCTTGTGCGCGATGAGCTTGATCTTGTGCAGCTTCTTGACTCGCATCCCCTGGAGTATCGTAATACATCTCAGGTTCAATCGCGTAGTTATTTGCTAAACCTTCTTGGTCTACAGTTGCGCCCCCAGTTACATCAATGCTCTCAGGATCAGCTTGTTCGTCAGCAGTGGTACGATAGTCACTACCTTCGCGATCCATGCGCGCTGCTACTTCGGCTGGAATAATACCACGATCTGCTGTAGAGGTTTCTAACTCTTCGTTTCTTGTAACTTTTTCTTTAGAGCGTGCTTCATTTTCCATGAATTTGACCTCAAAAAACTTATGTTTATTTAGCTTTTTATGCTAAAACTTAGCTTATTTTACTGCATCTATCTTCAGTCTTAAGCCCTTTAATTTAGAGTATTAAGTATTAATAACTGAGAGATCTATACCAAGTTCAATCTTAGCGTAGTAGCCAAAAACCACTAAACGTAATATCAGAATTATCAGGCTGCACGAGTAAAAAATGCAATCCTTTACTTTGCTGTTTGCGCTGTTCATAATTTTGCGCAGACGCAGAAACTTCTTGATCCTCAAAAGTTGCCACAATCCAGCGGTCTACTAAACCTGCTTCTAACACTAAGCCATCAGGAGCGCCAGCGATATAGTTTAGTGATACAGGATTTGCCTGTTGTAACCAACGAGCTAACCGCATCGATTGCCGTCCACCATAGATAATGACACCTGGTATTGCAATATTAGACGCTAATCCTAACTGTAAGGGCATCAATGCTGGCGGCATATCCAAAAGTGGGATAGGACGTTCTTGAAACGCTTCTTCTACATCCTTAGCGCTAAGTGCAGCAAAACGCCACTGTTCGCCCCATAGTTGCTCGGGTAGTGGTATCGGAGGTGGTTTTTCGATTGTTAAGAGTTCGTAGGCTTCTCCTGTGTAATTATCCATGCTGCGGTAAAGCGGCGATCGCTCCTGCAACCATTGCTTTAAAGCATCTGTTCGACGAGTTGCTTCTACATTGATTCCGAGTTGTTCTCCAGCAGCGGTGATGAGACTCAATGACTGCGGACGAAAAACCTGGATTTTATCTGGCATTCTATCTGCAACAAGCTGCAATTGTTCCACAAGCCAATGCGCGTTAACTTGCGATTGGGGACACAGCGCGACAAATTCAATTGTGCGAGTTAAGTCACAAACGAGTAACTCCCACAAAGTTTGTCCAGATGCATCCCGCAACGGACGGCGATAAAAATCAGCTTGCCAGATAATCTCAGCCATTAGCGATTAGCAATGAGCCATCAATTTTAAATTGTACAAACTACAGTGCTAACCGCTAACAGCTAATTGTTGCTCACGCGCTCACCTTGGCAAGGATTGGTGCCACACTAGTAGCAATCTCTGGTACGTATACTTGCGATACATAGTCCGAGATCATGCGATCCGTGTTGAACAACGGTGCATTCGTTTTAATCGATGCTTTCATCATCTGAATCCAGCGGCGAGGAATACCGTGCACATCGCGATCGTAGTACAGCGGAACAATTTCTTCTTCAAGTAACTGATATAGCGATTGCGAATCAATGCGATCTTGTACTTCCTGATCGCTAGTGTGTGCATCTTCACCAATTGCCCAGCCATTTAGTCCTTTACCATCAGAACCTGTTTGATAGCCTTCACACCACCAGCCATCTAAAACACTACAATTAATCCCACCATTGAAGCAGACTTTTTGTCCACTTGTACCGGATGCTTCTAAAGGACGACGCGGATTATTTAGCCAGACATCAACACCTTGCACGAGTTTTTGACCAGTATAAATATCATAGTCTTCAATTAACGCCACGCGGTTTTGAATCGCGTTGTTGCGACACCATTCCATAATCCGTTGAATAATCCGCTTACCTTCTTCATCCGCAGGATGCGCTTTACCAGCGAAGACAATTTGCACTGGACGTTCGGCGTTACCAAAAATCTTAATGGCTCGCTGCGCATCGCGCAAAATTAAATCGCCGCGCTTGTAAGGACTAAAGCGTCGCGCAAATCCGATAGTCAGTACATTGGGGTCTAATAATGTTTCGGTTGCTTGAATGTTTTCGTAGCTTTCGCCGCGTTGTTCTCGTGCTTTTCTGACTCGAAAGCGCGTGTGGGCGATGAGTCTTTCTTTGAGAACTTGGTGTCGCCACCACAATTCCTCATCAGGGATTTCATCAACTTTTGCCCACGTTTCTGGATGAATGACGCGAGTTTTCCAGTCTTCACCTAAATACTTTGCGTACAAGTCTGCCATGAGGGGTGCAGTCCAAGTGGGTGCATGAACTCCGTTTGTAATATGACCGATGGGTACTTTGTCTTCGGAACGATCTGGATATAAAATTGTCCACATCTTACGCGAAACATGACCGTGGAGTTCACTCACACCATTTGCGGCGCGACACATCCGCAGTGCTAATACTGTCATACCAAAAGGTTCCCAAGGATCGCCGAGTCGTCTAGCACCCAAAGCCATAAATTGCTCGCGAGACAGTTTCATTTGCGCCCAGTAGTGCGCAAAGTAAGAGTCCATAAGGTCGCCAGAGAAGACATCGTGACCTGCGGGAACAGGAGTGTGTGTGGTGAAGACACAACGGTTACGGACGCTAGTTTCGACATCGTAGAACGATTTACCTGTGCGTTCCATTTCTTGTCGTGCGACTTCAAGTGTACAAAATGCCGCATGACCTTCGTTAAGGTGATACACAGAAGGGGCGATTCCTAACACTGTAAGGGCACGAACACCGCCAATGCCTAAAACGACTTCTTGGGCAATTCGGGTGTCTTGATTGCCACCATAGAGGTGTCCTGTTAGCCAACGGTCGATAGGATCGTTATCTTCGCGATCGCTATCTAGCAGATAAAGGCTGACGCGCCCGACCTGAGTGCGCCAAATTTGGACTTTAACGCAGCGCTGGCGGATTTCCAGTTCAATGGTGAGAGGTTCGCCTTGGTCGTTTTTAATTAACTCTAAAGGCATTTGAGAGAAAGGATTGTCAACGTAGTAATCTTCTTGCCAACCACTACGGTTTAAGCGTTGACGGAAATAGCCTTGGCGATACAGCAAGCCGATCCCGACCATTGGGACTCCTAAATCGGAAGCTGACTTGAGGTGATCGCCAGCAAGAATTCCCAAACCACCAGAGTAAATCGGTAAGGATTCGTGAATGCCAAATTCAGCACAAAAGTAAGCGATCGGATGTTCGGCTGATATTTGTGGTGCAACGCGGCTAACCCATGTATCTTGCTGCGCCATGTATTGGTCAAATTCTGCAACTAAAGATTGTAGTTGATTGAGGTAAAAAGGATCTTCGGCAAGTTGCGTCAAGCGTTCGTAGGAAGCAGACTCTAAAATCGCTACGGGGTTGTGTCCGCAGTTTTCCCATTCTTCGGGATCGATGTTACGAAATAAAGAAACTCGGTCGGTTGTCCAACTCCACCAGTAGTTATATGCCAAGTCTGCTAATCTTCGCAGCGTTTGAGGTAACTTTTCACTAAGCTGTTGCGCAGGGGTTAATGCACCGTTATTCGTCATAAAGTTCTTGGAGTTATGCTTGATTCTCGTCGGTTGAAACCATGTCACATCGTTCACTGTTTCTCAGAGATATCAGTGTTCTGGGACTACGCTTCTGAAAAACAACTGGTTTCCTGCTAGCTAGCATATTCTACAATTGGGCGCGGTGTGGGCAACTTTACACGCTTTTTATGCAAATATATCTTTGCTTTATCTGCAAAACCTTTCCATTTGTAAAATTTTATGTATAAATTAAGAGTTAAGCTATTTTAAAAATGACCAGCTTGCAGTGGCTATACGCAGTAGAATCAACGTTTAGCGCTGTTAGAAGTGTATTTTTAGTTAATTCGGTAAGTAAAAGTACTAAATAAAACACTTGCTTACAAATTGTCCACTACTTGATGAATGACGACTTATGAACCCTGCCCTGACTCAAATTGGCGACCAAATGTCCAACCTGACAGGCGTCAGGGCGATTATGAAGGATATTATTGAAACGCTACAAGCTGGCTCAGGTAGGGAATTTATTAATTTGAGTGCGGGAAATCCGCTAATTTTGCCTGAAGTAGAGCAACTGTGGCGAGACTGTACGGCGGAACTTTTAGCAAGTGAAGATTACGGTGAGGTCGTTTGTCGCTACGGTTCTAGTCAAGGTTATGGACCATTAATTACCGCGATCGCTAACGATTTTAATCGACGCTACAACTTAGAGTTGAGTGATCGCAATATCTTAATTACTCCTGGAAGTCAGTCACTGTATTTTTATGCCGCGAATGCTTTTGGCGGATACACGAGTGATGGGGACTTAAAACAAATCGTTTTACCTCTCAGCCCAGATTACACGGGTTACGGCGGTGTTAGCTTGGTTCCAGAGGCATTAATTGCTTACAAGCCAACTCTCGATATTGATGCTGCTGCGCATCGGTTCAAGTATCGCCCTGACTTTAGCCAATTGACGATTACCGAAAGTACGGGTTGTGTGATTTTCTCGCGTCCGTGTAATCCTACCGGAAATGTAATGACAGATGAGGAAGTCAGAAAAATTGCGGCTTTGGCTGCGCCGTATGATGTACCAGTATTTATTGACTCGGCGTATGCACCACCGTTTCCGGCGTTGAATTTTACGGAAATGACGCCGGTGTTTGGCAGTAATATTCTGCACTGTATGAGTTTATCGAAAGCCGGATTGCCAGGAGAACGCATTGGGGTAGCGATTGGTGATGCGAAGTTGATTCAGGTGCTGGAATCTTTCCAAACAAATATGTGCATTCACCCGTCGCGGTATGGACAGGCGATCGCAGCGCGCGCGATTAACTCTGGGGCGTTGGCGGAAATTGCGGAACGCGTGATTCGACCTTTTTACCAAAACAAGTTTACTGTTCTAGAAAATACACTCAATGCAGCGATGCCGCAAGATTTACCTTGGTTTTTACATCGCGGTGAAGGAGCAATTTTTGCTTGGTTGTGGTTGAAAGATTTGCCAATTACTGATTGGGAGTTATATCAACAGTTAAAGCAAGTGGGTGTGATTGTTGTTCCTGGTAGCACTTTCTTTCCTGGTTTGCGCGAAAGTTGGTTGCATAAGCAGCAGTGTTTGCGGATTAGTCTAACAGCAGGTGATGCAGAAATTGTAACCGCGATGCAACGTTTGGCGAAGGTGACTGAACAGGTTTATCAACGTGCAGCTGTGAGTGCGTAATCAAGTTGATGGCGAACCACAAAGGCGCAAAGGACGCGAAGTTAGAACAAGAAAGTTCGGGGTGGTTAGAGATTGGGAGAATTGTTGCACCTCAAGGGTTGAATGGCGAGGTGCGGGTTTATCCTGATACTGATTTTCCTGAGAGGTTTGAACAGCCAGGAACGCGATGGGTGTTGTGTTCTCCCGATGAGGAACCACGCCCAATTGAATTGTTGAGTGGGCGGTATCTTGCTGGTAAAAATTTGTATGTAGTGGAATTTTTGGGAGTGGAAAACCGCGATCAGGCGGAGGCTTTGCGCGGGTGTAAGTTGTTGGTTCCTGTGAGCGATCGTCCTATATTAGGCGAAGATGAATATCATGTGTTGGACTTGGTGGGTTTGGAAGTCATCATGCAGGAATCGGGAGCGAAGATTGGCGCTGTTGTTGATGTAGTTCCTGCGGGAAATGATTTATTAGAAGTGAAGTTATATCAAGATCCGATTGCAGATAACAATTCGCGGACGGTTTTGATTCCTTTTGTGAAAGAGATTGTTCCTGTAGTGGATTTGCAAGCGCGTTATGTCGAAATTAATCCGCCACCTGGGTTGATGGAAATCTAATATATCCGGTATGAAAATCCGCAATGCACTGATTTCAGACTTACCAGATATTATTGGGATCTATAATGCATCAATCCCCACACGCAAAGCAACCGCAGATACTGAACCAATTAGGGTTGAGAGTCGTTTAGATTGGTTTGTAAAACATAATGCATCGCGCCCTCTGTGGGTACTAGAAATTGATCGCGAAGTTGTTGCGTGGATTGGTCTGACTTCATTTTATGGTGGACGTCCGGCTTATAATGCGACTGCGGAAGTTAGTATTTATATCGCACCACAACATCAGAGTAAAGGCTATGGCACAATGTTAGTCCGCCGAATGATCGATTATTGCCCTAGCTTAGGCGTGACAACGTTGATAGCAATGTATTTTGACCACAATGATGCAAGTCGGCGAATGTTTGAGAAACTTGGTTTTGAGCCAAAAGGACATCTACCTGAAATTGCCGTGCTTGATGGTGAAAAACGCGGATTAATTATTGCAGCTTATAAAATTGCCGCGTTATAAATTAAAGACTCCTTGGCAATATTCAATAAATACTAACAGCGTAACCTTATAATTATAAAGTTAAAGCATAATTGTTTAATTGTAGTATTCTACTGACGCTGTGTTTATCTCGAACAAAACAGTAAAATTGCATCTAGTTTTTATTTAAAATAGAAATATTGTGGAAAGTTTACCAGCAGAATTGCAAATTCATAAATATGCAACTTAATTGCGCTTGCCTGCATCGATGGGTAACAGAGCAGTCTCTCCATCGAGAGAAAAATTAATCGGTAAGGTGTTCGTTTGTCACAACTAAGCTTGATTCTAGGCTTTGCATAGCATGTTGCCAGAAGAATTACTTGGAAAAGATGTTCTTCCTAAGTTTTTGTCAATGCGAAATCAAGATATTCTTACTTGCTACGAGTCAGTAAGTATTAGCACACCTATTGTTGTTAAACCATAGAAATAGAGTTCCAAAGGTCGTAATGTTTGATAAATTTATAACAACCTAAGACACGGCTGTACTGAGTGTAAATCTAAACAGACTACGCGATCGCAGAAATTGGAACTGTCATCTCGTTATTTCGTCATTTATGATTTTATGCGTTCAAGTCATGTCGAAGTAGGAATATATGTTTGAATGCCTATATTTTGTCTTCTTCCAGTCTCCTTATAGAATGGCTTAGCAGACGCTTGTAGATCGTTGATCCTCACAGCTAAACGCATGACTCAACTCAACAACGCCTTCACTCTGTTTTTAAGTTTGCTCGTAGAGGCAATGCCCTTTTTGTTATTAGGGGTATTGTTATCTAGTGTGCTGCTATTGTTTATTGATGAGCAAAAGTTAATCGCCAGACTTCCTAAAAATCCGTTATTAGGTGCTTTGGTTGGTAGTATGGTAGGTTTTTTGTTTCCTGTATGCGAATGCGGTAATGTCCCAGTCGCGCGGCGATTGTTGATGCAGGGAGTACCAACACCAGTGGCGATCGGGTTTTTGTTAGCAGCACCGACCGTGAATCCAATCGTCATTTGGGCAACTTGGACAGCGTTTCGCGATCAACCAGAAATTGTTGTGCTGAGAATTGCGCTTTCATTAATAATTGCGACTATCGTCGGGTGGGTTTTTAGCGTTCAAAAAGATCTTAAGCCTTTGCTACAACCTGCAATTGCTAAAAGTTGGGAATATAACTTTAGCCCAACGCAAGATTTTAAAAAATCAACACAAGCATCACCGCTATTACAATCAGGAACATTTTTACTCAATCAGCCTGGTCAAATGGTGCGCATGGATGCTACTGTACTTCAGGCAAGTTTAGCAGCTACGGCACCAACAAAACCGTTGTCTGACCGTTTGCGATTATTAGTAGACAACACAATACAGGAACTGCGGGAGTTGGGTGCGGTTTTAGTGTTTGGGAGTGCGATCGCTGCTTTTATTCAAGTTGCTGTACCGCGCGAAGTAATTTTAAATCTAGGTTATGGCCCAGTCACATCGATTATTGCCATGATGCTGCTGGCGGCGGTTGTGTCGATTTGTTCTACAGTTGATTCTTTTTTCGCGCTTTCTTTTTCTTCGACATTTACTAGCGGATCGCTGCTTGCATTTTTAATATTTGGACCCATGATTGATTTAAAAGCAATTGGTTTAATGCTCTCAATTTTTAAGCCTAAAGCTGTTATTTACTTATTTGCTTTAGCGGCTCAATTAACATTTTTATTTACTTTATTCATCAACTTGCAGATTATTTAATTAATTATATGATCGGCGGTAAATTCAAGCGTAAACAAGCAAAATTGAGTCCAAGCCAAGCCAAAAGCAGAGCTTGGTTTTTCACATGGCTGGATGTACTAGCAATTGGTGCCTGGGGCATTTTAATGCTGCGGTATTGGCTAACTGGTAAGCTGAATTTGCTGATTCATCCTGATTATTTTTGGTTAGTGATTTCAGGTGGAATTGGTTTACTGATTATTGCTAGTAGTAAAGCATGGCAACTATTGCGACAACGGCGTTCAAGTAAAGGCGCGATTGTGCAGCACGTAACGTTATTTCCTCCAGGAATGAGTAGTAGCCTATTGTTAATCACCGCAATTATGGGGTTAACATTTACACCCCGCGTTTTTGCAAGTCAAACTGCACTTGATCGTGGTGTAACTGATTCTTTAGGCGCAACACGGGCGCAACCGCAAGCTTTTCGGAGTGCGCGCAATCCTGAAGAGCGATCACTTTTAGACTGGGTGAGAACTTTAAATGTTTATCCTGAACCTGATGCTTATGCTGGACAACGTGCTAAAGTGCAGGGCTTTGTGATTCATCCACCCGAATTACCCCCGGATTACATTTTGATCTCGCGGTTTGTAATTACTTGCTGTGCTGCCGATGCTTATCCTGTAGGATTACCTGTGAAACTGAGTACATCGCGCCAAGCTTACCCACCCGATACCTGGTTAGAGGTTGAAGGAACAATGGCGACTGACACTTTAGTTGGAAAACGCCAGTTAACGATTCAAGCAACTTCGCTTAAGCCTATTGCTGAACCTGAAAACCCCTATGAATATTAGTCAATCGCTCAGGTAGACGCGCCATTACTCTTGATAGTACTTCATCACTTTAATACAACCTGATTTTAATCCCTGACCCCTGCTTTATGTCTGTCAGTCATAAATTTCTGCAACCACTTGATCGCGTCGCCCTCACCTTAATGCTGGTGTTGAGTGTTTTCATTGGACTGCTACTGTTGCGAGGAGATGGTGTCGCACCACAAGTGCGAGATTTTAGCTGGGACGGAAAAGCGATTGGAGCAGAAGACACTGCTTTTATTTTGAATTTTAGCCGTCCGATGGATACGGTAAGCGTTGAGGAAAATTTACAAATTGATCCGCCGCTACCAGGAAAAATTAGTTGGGCGGGGCGACGCATGGCGTATACGCTGCTGACACCTGCACCGTATGGAAATTCTTATCAAGTTAATTTACACAGCGCTAAGGATCGTCTTTCTGTCGCTGAAAATTCTCCAAAAGTGATGCAGCCGTTTAGTAGTCGATTTCGTACGCGCGATCGCGCTTTTGTTTATCTCGGAGTCGAAGGAGACGAACAAGGACGCCTGATCCTCTACAACCTCTCACAACAGCAGAAGACGATTCTCACACCGAGAAATTTAGTTGTTGTTGACTTCAAGCCTTATCCTGATGGAAAAAAAGTTTTGTTCTCTGCTACCGAGCGAAGCAATAATCAGGACTTACTCGCCTCACAGCTTTACACGGTAACGACAGGAATAAATTCTGATCTTATTCAAAGCGATCGCACTTTTCTCGGCTTACGCTTACCTTTTGTTGGAAATAGAGCTAATCCCGAACCCGTAGGTAAGATTGACCTGATATTGGATAACAAAAATTATCAAAACTTAAAATTTGACCTTTCTGCGGACGGACAAAAGATTATTGTGCAACGCGTGAATCAACAAAATCCTGGAGAATTCGGCTTGTGGTTACTGCGTAATAACGAAAAACCGCAACGCTTGAATAGCCAGCCAGGAGGCGATTTTATGATTACACCTGATAGCACCTCAGTTGCGGTAGCACAAGGCGAAGGGGTTGGAATTTTACCGTTACAACCAGACGCAGAGAAGCCGCTCGATTTTCTACCAGAGTATGGCATGGTACTGAGTTTTTCGCGCGATGGTACCCAAGCAACAATGGTGAAATTTAATTCGGATTACACGCGATCGCTGTTTTTGGTAACAAGTCAAGGCGAACCAACCGAACTTGTGCGGACAACTGGCTCAATTAAAAGCTGTCAGTTCGATCCTCTGCGCCAGAATCTTTATTGTCTGCTCACACAGTTGTTAGAAAAAGAGGAATACGAAGAACAACCGTATTTAGTCGCAATTGACCTCAAAACAGGCAACCAAAAACCTTTGGTGATTTTACCTGAGCAACGCGATGTCCAAATGAGTTTAGCACCCGATGGTTTGGCGGTGTTGTTTGACCAAGTTGTCACAGACGCAGCAAATTCAGCACTGACAGGACCGCGCACGAGTGACGGCGCGGCAATTACAACGAGTCGGTTATGGTTACTGCCAATCTTATCTCAAACGTCGTCTCCACAGCCATTTATGCAACCCGAACAACTTCCTCTACCAGGTTTTCATCCGCGTTGGCTTCCTTAAGTGCTGAATTATTTGTAATTGCTAGCTACGAAGTTGCGTTTATGTTTGCCAAATTACTTTGTTCCTAAACTAATAACACAAATCTTTACTCAGCGATCGCCCAAAGAAACAACAAGCCTAATTATTGATGAGTCTGCATTCGCGGCGTTTGTATGCATAATTATCAGTTTAATTATGTAAATACTTCGATGATGCCCTCTTGTTTTCTTAAGTAAGACCTAATATCATGTCCATCTGAACATATCAACTTTTTTGTGTGTTGCTGCGTTGCGGTATCAATCTGAGCTATTTAAGTATTCACGAGTACATCCTTATTCCTGCTGAACCAAGACCTCTGAATAAATTGTGACGAAAATCACAGACACAGAAGTTGCGCTGAATATAGCATCCTTGCATCAAGCAATGTGCTATGAACAAAGCTGATAAATTAACGTAGTTAAGTATTTCCCCAAACGTCAACAATACTCACTCAGCTGCAACTGAACGAGTACTCTATGCTAATGCGCTTGCTGAGGGCAAATTGCCTATGAATATGGAACTGACTCAAAGAGAAAATTATGTGGCAGAAATCGTGACTTCCAGCCGCGTGGAAGCAATAGAAGATCTGCTAAGCACCCCTGTAAGTTTTGAAAACGAAATAGCTATTGTAAATCAAGCATTATGCTCCACAAATCAAAAGCTACAACAGCGGGTAACGCAGTTAGAACAAGCACTCGTAGAGTTTAGAAAAAATTTACAAATTGAGCGCGAGCGATCGCAAGCTTTACAGACGCAGGTCGCGCAGAAAATACAAGAGTTAGAGACAGCGCAAGAACAAATCAAGCGACTCAAGCAGGAACAACAAACCAACCAACAAACAACACAACAGCAACAAATTTTAATTGAAGGCTTAACAGTTCAGTTGCAAGCGAGTCAAGAACGCGTCAACCAGATTGAGCATGAGTGGTTGTTAATGCAAGCAACTTACAACGAACAAACTTACCAACTGCGACAAAACGAAAGCACTTGTCAAGAACTACGTACTCGTTTGCTACGCGAGCAAGACCGCAGAAGGCAACTGCAAGCAGCGTTAGACAAATGCTTTGACCAATCAAGCAATAAATCTAAAACTACTACTGACACTGAGGGCGATCGCATTTTTACTTATACAGTAACTCGCGACTCGGATATTGATTCAGCACCAAATCAAGCGAGATTTGCACAAGCGCAACCGATTCCGCCTTGGTCAGTACACGCAGAAGAAATCCAAGAATCGAAACCTGAGACTGAAGTATTTACCACACAAACATTCAAGCACACTACAGAAACACCTGTAGACAAAACTTTAGTAGAAACTTTTATTGAACAATTTCCTGAGGCGATCGCCACTTTAGGGGAAACCGCACAAGAGCAACATGATGCTGTCTTGAATTTACTCAGCGATACTAGCGCTAATGCTGTGTCTCAGAAGACAGTCAAAGTGACAGAATCCCCGGATTGTGAGACCTTAACGATAGAAAATCTATCGTCTGCCGAAGATTTAGAATCATCCGCAACAACTAGTGGCGATCACAACACGACAACGGAACTGAATCTAGAAAGTGATATAGAAGCGCAATCTGAATCTGTTGCAGAACCAGCAACCGAGTTAGATGAGTTACTTGCATGGGAAGAAACTGAATTTTTTGCGAATCCAAACTGGCCTTCACCGATAGTAAATCCCTCGCGAGTTGCTAAAAAGCGTAAGACCTTAGCGGCGATCGAATTACCAAATTTTGCACATATGTAGACAGTGAATGATCAGCCCCCTCAATCCCCCACGAGTGGGGGACTTTAAATAGTTTGGAAACCGCTTGCCCCTCTGACTCTCTCCCACTTCTAGACGAGAAGATCAGGAAAAACATTTATTCACAGAGTTGGGGAGCGATCAAAAGTATATTAGCTTCTGACTTCGATCTGACTACTTGCTTGCGGATTCTCCCGCTTGACACGCTGATTAATATGATAAGAACGTCCTAGACCAGCTGTAAGCTCGTAGTTATAAGCTAGGAGCTTTAGCCATAAAGCTGGATAACGCGGTTCCAACCAAGGTTGTATTTGACGCAGCAAACGAGGAAACCAACTACCGAGTAAAGCACTGATTACGGCAGCTAAGCCAAAGTTAAGATAGTTACCCAACCATTGCCAAAGATCTTTTGTTCCAGCTAAATCCCAAATCCACAAGACCTGAGAAGGATTTTTTCTGGCGGCTTTCAACGCTAAGCGATTAAAGGTTAACCAGTCTACTCGGTCTTTAATAAAAGTATCCGCGACTTCTAGCGGTTCGTCGGTCAATAAGCCAAAGAAAGTATTTAACATCGAGTTGATGCGCTGGGGTGGTAAAAACCTACCCGTGGGAACCATCATCCCTTTGGAAAACAGCCAAGTGACAGCAACATTGCTTTGGTAAGCACGGATTTGATTAAGGTGGTGAAATTTGAGTAAGTCGTGCTTGAGGGCAGTATCTACCAGCGTCGTCAAACGTTCGAGGTTGCGGATTAAAGAACCAAAGCCAGTAAAGACTAAAGGTGATTGCAGTGATGCAGCGTCACCGATCGCAATCAGTCGGTCAAACGCAACTGTGCGATCGCGGCTACTCGTACTAAAGTGTCCTGGAATATAACCAAATGTTGCTTTTTTCCAAACCAGCTGATCCATGTCGCAGCGGCGGTACTCAGGCAGAATTGTAAAAAAGTCTTCATACATTTCAAGTAAGGAGCCAGGATTTGTTGCATTTACCTGATGGTAATGAAATAGATAAATGGCAATGTCGTCGCCTGCACCTGGAAATAATTCCCAAATTAGCTGTCGTCCGCGCGAGATATCTCCATGACTATTTAAAACATCGCCGTAGTGCGCATCCCACACCTCTGGACCAAAACCACCAGAAATGACCGCCCCGACTGTCGGGCAGACGCTATCAAACGCTCGTCCGCCGTTTAACTGCCACGCGATCGGGGATGCTGTTCCCATCGCATCTACCAGTAAGCGTCCCGTTGCTTCTGCCTCGTGAGTAGATAAATGCTTGACTTTTACTGTTAAATGTGTATCTGCTATCGCCGCGTTGAGAAATTCCGTCTCATCCCAAATTTCTCCCCCAGCCGCTTGTAACTTTTCGCCACACATCCGCAATAGCTTTTCAGCATCGAGCGCAACGTTTAATACAGTGGGAGTGTGTAAAACAGACGATCTCAGATGATTCGGGTTATTGCCGTCGAAAAACTTATTAAATCCGTCTTTGTACTCGCGCGCAATCAGGCTTTCACACTCAACAGCGGTAAACAAACCCAAGTTAATTAAGCTTTGGAGTTCGGCGCGGGAAATGTTCCACTCGCGATTCATTCGCCCAAACGGTAAGCGCTCGATTAACAACACTTTGTATCCTAACTGCGCCATCACCGCCGCATGAATGACGCCTAATGCGCCACCTATATAAATCAAGTCATAAGTGGGTGTTGAGGGCTGTTCGGTACCAAGCTTGAAAATAACTTGCTGTGGCTGTTGGGGATTGCGGACACCTGCGCGCCATCGTTTCTCCCACCAATAAGCACGTGTCAAGTCATACTCTCCTTGGGGAAATTTCTGAAAAAACTTGACAGTCAAAGGATAATAGGGAGCTAATGCAGCAAAAATTGATTGATTGCCAATTTCAGGGGGTTCGGGGTAATTGTGCGGAAATTGAACTCGTAGTTCTGCTATCAGGCGTTGCAAAATTTGCTTTTCATTTGGGAAAGCGCGATCGCCCCAGCGAAATACTTTAAGATACGTTGTCCGCTGCACAGACCAAACAAAAACGGAGAGTTCAGAAGGCAGTTGATCTTCTGAAGGATCTGAAATAAATGTTACCGGAGATAAATTTTGGGGCATTCTTAGACGTAGCCCTTCAGGAGTGATAATTTTTTCTCCTTTTTCCGGTACCCATGCCGTTTGCAGCCAGCTACGGACAGCCGCTGTATTTGGTGTGGGAATTTCTATGTAAACAAGTTCTCTCATTTTGCTGATCTTAACTCCGAGTTAATTATTTATGCAGATAGAGTTGACAAAATCACAGTTTGCGCTAAACTTCCCCATACAGTTAACTGAGATTTTTTTTAAGAAAGTTTACAATCTAACTAAGTTTATTAAAGTAGTTCCTATTTGTGTAAAAACCCGCTATGCATTATCCCATTCCTGCTAGTCCTGAAGAAATTGCTGATCTACGCCAAAAACCTGTAGACGAAGAATTAGTCGCGGCCGCGATCGCTGGCGTCATTACAATTGTCCGCGCTCAAGGTCAATCATTAGAACAATTGACTGCTCAAGTGCTAGCCGACGATAGTTTACTCGATGTCCAGCAACGACGCTGGTTGAGTGATGTAGTCGCTCAAGCTTGGGATAGTTTCTCTTAAACTGGATATTAGTTGTCTAAGTCGATATGAATGCGTTCCAAGCTGGCAAAACTCTCTTTACGAGTATTCCGCATTAGAGTCATTGGGATACTCGTTTCAGTATTATCACTATGGATATTTGCGCGATTGGCGCGGCAAGTTTTAGAACAACAAACGAATGCCTTTGATACAGCAATTATGCTGGCAATAAGAGGTATTCATTACCCATTACTCGACCAAGCAATGATGGGAACCACTTTTTTGGGCGATCCAATCGTGTTGTTTGTCTTTTGTCTTGTGTTGGGAGTGTGGTTATACAAACATCATCGGCGATCAGCAGCAAATACACTAGCGATCGCTTACATTGGTGCGCTGTTACTTCAGTTTGTTCTCAAGCAAGTATTTACCCGCGAAAGACCGCAGTTTTGGGAACAATTTATCAAATTAAGAGATTACAGCTTTCCCAGCGGTCATGCGGTGATGTCACTCGTTATTTATGGTTTGATTGCTTATATACTTACGGGTTACTTTCCGTACCGACAGAAATTAATTACGAGCATTACAGTTTTATTAATCATTGCGATCGGCTTTAGTCGCGTATATTTAGGCGTGCATTGGCCCACTGACGTCATCGCAGGTTACGCAGCAGGAGTAGTGTGGTTAGTTGCGTGTATTCTCAGCTTGCGAGTTTGGCGTCAACGTCGCCATCGTCGTCATGCTCAGGTTGAGAAAAACTCAGTATCTTCTTATCGATAAGATACGTCGAAAATTTTCAGGAATTTTCCTCGTTCTTTTGTAGTTACTCCTTAACGTTAATATAACGTCAGTTCGACGAAGAAAAGCTAAGTAGGTGGGCATAACTTAAATATCATTTGTAACATTTGTAACATTGTCAGGTAACTGGTAATAGGTAATGGGGAGCCAGTGCGCCCTTCGAGGAGTCCTCCGTTGTAGCAACTGGCGTTAATGGGTAATAGAAACTCTTTCCAATGACCAGTTACCAGCCCTTAAGTTATGTTTATTTTTACCCACTTACTTAGTAGTTGAAACCGTTTGGCTTAAGCAACGCTGATTTTATAAGTCCACCTTCATGGACTTTGTTTGTCAAGCCGCGATTTTAACTGTCAGGCTGTCGAATTCACGTTCGTATTGCGTCTTTGTAAACATCAGCAACATTTTCATACTCAATAGGTGGGCGCTGCTATGAAAAGAAGGAGTACCGCAAAAGACGGATTGAGAAATAATATTGAGTACTATATTTTAACGCACTTCAAGTGGTTTTGGAACTTAGTACAAAAAAACAATTACCTCAAACGCAAAATCAATAAATTCCTCATCAACAACGCCATTTATAAAATTCCGACTCGTCCGTATCCCTTCAGCACAATGGCACCTTATACATCATGGGACTCGTTAACCGATAGAAAGTATAGCGGACGACATTTACCTCCAGTTGAGCGAGATTACGAGAAACTACCATCACCGGAAGCGATCGCCGAAAATCTATTTTTGCGTAAAGGCAACGCAATTTTATCTCCCAAATCTACGCTGTTGTTTTCTTACTTTGCGCAGTGGTTTACTGATGGTTTTTTACGTACTGATAGAAATAATAACCTAAAAAATACTTCTAATCATGAAATTGATATCAGCCCACTGTATGGATTAAATCAAAATATTACTAATATTTTAAGACTGCATCAAGGAGGTAAGTTACGCTATCAAACAATCAATGGTGAAGACTATCCTCTTTACTACTTTGAAAACGGACAAGTCAGGGAAGAATTTAAAGACTTACCTGCACCAATTTTTCGGGAAGAATGGACGACTCCAGTGCAGAAGAACCACCTATTTGCCATGGGTAACGAACGCGGTAACGTCCAGATCGGCTATGTGATGATGAATACCCTGTTTCTAAGGGAACATAATCGTATCTGTGATGTTTTGGCACAAGCGTATAAGGATTGGGATGACGAACGACTCTTTCAAACCGCGAGAAATATTGTGATTGTCTTGCTGATTAAAATTGTGATTGAAGAGTACATTAATCACATCACTCCGTATCACTTCAAGTTCATTCTCGATCCCACTGCATTTACAAACGAAAAGTGGTATCGCCAAAATTGGATGACAGTAGAGTTCAACTTATTGTATCGCTGGCATAGCCTTGTACCAGATAAAGTTGTGCTAAATAACGAAGAAGTTCCTATAGCAAAAACTCAATGGAATAATGATTTAATTACAGATAAAGGCTTAGGAATATTATTCGACGCTGCCTCTAAGCAACCTGCTGGCGATATTGGCTTGCACAACACTCTTCACTTTATTCTTAACACCGACATCAACAGTATTAAATTAGGACGCGATACCAAACTAGCTAGCTACAACGGTTATAGAGAAATTTGCAAGTTTCCTAGAGTGACCAACTTCAATCAAATTACGGAAGATGAAGGAACGCAAAAGGATCTTAAAGCCTTATACGGTCATGTTGATAACATTGAATACTATGTAGGACTGTTTGCGGAAGATACACGCCCAAATTCTGCTTTGTCTCCTTTAATTGGCAGACTTGTCGGTATTGATGCCTTTTCGCAAGCGTTGACGAATCCTTTACTTGCGGAAAACGTGTTTAACGAAAAAACCTTCTCTCCGATTGGGATGAAAATTATTCAAGATACTCAAAGTCTTGCAGAGATTCTGCATCGTAATATTCCATCAACAGATAAGCGCTTTCTGGTTTCAATGACACAAGTGAACTGAAGCTGATGCTATCGAGTTTGCACTTTTGATGTTGGCTTGAGAAAGAGCCAACTGACGAAAAAGAAGGATGCGGTAAATAACTGAATAATATCTATTGCCGATAGATAACCATCAGAAAAAGAAGCAATGGTTCTGTCAGTGATACCAAACAGCCACGAGGATATCCCCAATAGCCATATTCCGTTTTTGAGGTTTCCTAGGAAGATCGTCGCATCCGCTGATTGCTGATTGTTCATAAATTTGACGCCTTACGGTCAATTAACGCTCTTATTGCATGGTTCAGGAGTCAGCAGGATTGTGATCCTCGTTACTCGCTTTGCCTCCTCAGGTTAAGAAATATTTCATTTGTCCGCCATTAACCTAAAGAAGTATTTCATAAACTTGACAAAAAGACACTTTGTAGCATTATTGACAAAGTGGGGCAAAGTCGTGTGAATTGGCGTTCTTAGAGCATTAATCAGTTAAGAATGCAAGGTTTGTGACACAAAGAAACACACTTTGAGGGGAATTTACTATTTTTGATAAATCTATAGAAAGATAGAAGACAACTAGTGTCATCTATTAAAAGAAAGATAACTAGTTGCGGTCATCAATACTTGACATATTTGCGATCGCAGCCAATTCTTCCTGGAGGTACTACTTTTCCAGGGCAAAGCTCAGTTGAATAAGAATGTGTTTAACAATAAATAATAAATGACAGCAGTTGAGCTAAAGAATTTGCTTAAGACATCTTCAGCAGTGCGATCGCCGCAACCGAATCTTGGTTTAGTGTGTGTCACCTTTTCTAAAGAAGTCCGCTTCCGCACAATTACGCGTACGCGTTATCTCACACTAAGTGATAGCCAACGGGAAAGCACGCTCAAAGATATTTACACCGATAATCTCAGTCGGTTCCACAAAGCGCTTTCGTTTTGTCAGCAACACAACATCAAGCTTTACCGCGCTTCCTCAAGTTTATTTCCCTTGAATGATTGGGAAGATCAAATCGGCGCACAAGTTTTAGAACAAATGCGCGATGAGTTGGGTAAAATCGGACAACGTGCCACAGAATTAGGAATTCGGATCGTGCTGCATCCCGATCAGTACGTTGTATTAAGTTCCGATTCCCCTAGCGTTGTGCAATCGAGTATTCAAATTTTGCAACGGCATTCACAAGATTTAGACTTATTAGGATTACCGCAATCGCATTGGTCTTTAATGAATATTCATGGTGGTAAAGCGCAACGTCCAGAACAACTTATTCAAGTTGTGAACGACTTACCAGCGGAAATCAAAAGCCGTTTAACGTTTGAGAATGATGAATATGCTTATAGCGCTAGGGAAATTTTAGAAGTGTGTCAATGTACAGGTGTACCAATGGTGTTTGACGCGCATCATCATATTTGTCATGAAAAATTAAGTAGCTACGAAGATCCCTCAGTTGCAGAAATGTTTTATGCAGCGCGCGACACTTGGGAAAATCCAGATTGGCAATTGGTACATATTTCCAACGGCGAAACTGCTTTTAACGATCGCAAGCACAGTAATTTAATTACAACAATGCCAAGCGTCTACCGCGAAGCCCCCTGGATCGAAGTTGAAGCCAAAGCCAAAGAAGACGCGATCACTCTATTACAAAAAGAGTGGCTAGAATAAGGGGCTAAAAGCTAGGAGCGAGGAGTGAGGGAAAGCGTAGTTATTAAAGTAGCCAATATCTTTTACCAATCCTAACTAAGTAATTCAGATGTTCCTGTGCTTACAGTAAATAGTATGAATAAGATGAGGAATTAAAGCATAGTAGATAGTTGAATGGCGATCGCAATTGATTTTGGTACGAGTAACACTTGCATAGCGCGTTGGAACCCCATAACGCAAAAGCCAGAAACAATCAGTTTAGCGGGGCTTTCAGTACAACAAGGGTTAAATCCGCCTTTGGTTCCGAGTTTGGTGTATGTGGAAGATGCAGCCCAAAAAAAGGTCATTGTCGGACAAGCGGTACGCGATCGCGGACTTGATCTTACAAGTAACCCGCGATTTTTCCGCAGCTTCAAACGCGGAATTGGTAGCAATATTCAAGGATTTCTTCCCGAACTCGATGGCGAGATGATCACTTTTGAGCAAGTCGGACAATGGTTTTTAACACAAATCATCACAACGCTCAATGCAGAAACTCCTGATGTTGGTAATTCTCTCGTATTGACTGTACCTGTCGATAGCTTTGAGGCTTATCGTCACTGGTTAGGAGCCGTTTGTCAATCGCTAGCAGTTGAACAAGTGCGGCTAATTGATGAACCAACTGCTGCTGCTTTAGGTTATGGTTTAGCCGATCGAGAGAATTTACTCGTTGTTGACTTTGGCGGTGGAACTCTCGATTTATCTTTGGTAAAGCTCGATGGGAGTGGACAATCAGGGCAAAAACCATTAGGCTTTGTGCTGAAATGGGGCGATAAGTTATTTAGCGAAAAATCAGGGCAAAAACCCAAGACGGCGCAGGTACTTGCCAAAGCAGGGCAAAATCTTGGTGGTTCGGATATTGATAATTGGTTAGTTGATTACTTTGCTGCGACGCAGGGTTTAGTTGTCAATTCCTTAACAACACGACTTGCAGAAAAATTAAAGATTCAATTATCAACGCAACCGCAAGCAAGTGAGGTTTATTTTAATGATGAAACCTTTGAAACTTATCAACTAGAGTTAGACCGTGCGAGTTTAGAAAATATTTTGCAAGAACACGCATTTTTTGAACGATTAGATGAATCAATGACGCAACTTTTGCAACAAGCACGACGACAAGGGCTAGAAGTTGCTGATATTAATGCCGTGTTACTCGTCGGTGGTACAGCACAAATGCCTGCTGTACAAACGTGGATACAACAGTATTTCGATGCGGCAAAAATCCGTTGTGAAAAACCTTTTGAAGCGATCGCACAAGGTGCTTTACAACTCAGTCAAGGAATAGAAATTAAAGATTTTCTTTATCACAGCTATGGCGTGCGCTATTGGGATCGACGCCAAAACGGTCATAAATGGCATCCTCTGATTAAAGCTGGACAACCTTATCCGATGAGCGAGCCAGTAGAACTCGTTTTAGGTGCTTCCGTAGATAATCAACCAAGTATTGAATTAATTATCGGTGAGCTTGGGCAAGAAACGGGCGGAACCGAAATTTATTTTGATGGCGATCGCCTTGTGACACGTCGTCTCGACAGCGGACAAAGCCAAGTTAAACCGCTCAACGATCAAGATGGGGCGCGATCAATTGCTCAACTAACGCCGCCAGGTTATCCAGGAAGCGATCGCGTTAAAGTATTATTTCAAGTCGATCAGCAGCGGTTTTTACGTATTACAGTAGAGGATCTATTCACAAATCAAATCTTGTTGCAAAATCAACTTGTTGCTCAACTAAGTTAATTGACATACTCCCTGCCCTTTAGAGCTAGGATTCTTGACGCTTCACTGAGAATTGCTACCGAAGTAGTCATATGCTCTCTTTACGCCCGGTTAAACTCAGCGAGATCCTCACGAGTCCCGCTCGTCTTCAAAACCGTGCTTGAGATAGGATAGGCGACCAACGAGTTCCCATTGCTGGCACTTTTCCAATCGCTCCCTCCAAACGACGCATGACCGTTTCCGTATCACGATGACATTCAAGGCATACCACCAGCGTTTTGCGGCGACGTGCAGCCATCTTTTTCATTCTGTCAGCCTATCCTTGCCATTACAGCAAGGCGTTTGCTTTTGACTCAATTCCACCATCCCGCAGCATCCGGTTAGCACCTACTCCTGGTATTCGACTACCAAGACATACGGGGGGTTACTTCGTTTTGAGTGACCATACTATGAGTCTTTAGAGTTCCACTCTCCACCAGGTTTATTTAGAGATGCTGTTGGTCAGTCTAACATCTGCCAACCTCTATCCTTGCCTTTTTAGGTCTCCCAGCTAATCAGTCCTTTTTGCTGGTTCCACGTGACGATGGTTTAAACGTAAATTCAAGCTGTTGCTTTACGTTGCTTTACTCGGATGTGGGGTATTGCTACACCCATCTAGGCTCTTTGCTTGCCCAACACTACCCTGGACTGGGAGTGTTTAAGGCGTTTATCTCCGCTTTACGGATTGATGGCTAGTCGCTACCGTAGGCGATATGCTTTCACGTGGCATCTACAGGGGAGGGATTTACACCCTCATGGTCACTCAGTTGTCAAGGTTCTGTTTTCGGGATTGCTCCCTAGTTTTACCTTGCGGCTAATCGCCCAAACCTTTAGCAGGCTTGGTTTCTAGCCAACGAATCGCACTGAGAGAACGAGGTGATGCCCTAATGTACTAAGTAATTGTTGCACAGGGGCTTCATCTAGGTAAGGCTTAAGAAGGACTAAATCGTATCGGGAACGATGCAGTGGTAGAAATTCTAATCCAAAAGCAGCGGCAACTGATGCGGTACTGACTCCTGCTGTTGCTTTACTGTTGCGATCGCCTGCGCCACCTCTAGATGTCCACAGACAGTCTGTTCAAAGCCTTTTACAAGTTTAAAATCAATGCCTGCTTGCTGAAGCGATCGCTCTAACAATTGACGGCTACCCGATCCCGCTTCTCGGTTAACAATTGTAACTCCAGGTAAAGTTAAATCTTCTACAGATTTAAGGCTGAGTGGATTTCCTGGCTGCATCATTAATCCCTCTTCCCAACTTCCCAAATTAATTAAAACTGCTGTGTTGTCTTGTAAAGCAGCTTGCACGAAAGGAACATTGTGTTCCTGAGTCATAGGATCGTATAAATGCATACCAGCAATATGAACTTCCCCGCGACATAGTCGCTGCAACGCAGTCATACTGTTGTCAGTTGTCCAATGAACTCGTAATTCAGGATGCCAGCGTTCTGCTGCCCGCGCCCCTAGCGAGAGATCTGGCGTGCAACCGGCTAAAACAACGGTTTGATGGAGTTTTTCTAGATCGTCGAGCAACTTAACTTGTATCGATGAAGATGAATCATATTTTCCTTCTCCATCAGCAGGAATCATTTCCATCCGAAAAGCATCATTGCCCAACAGTGGATAAGCTATCCAGCGTCCGCCAACTTGCGCTAAGCTCAAGCGTAGTGTTTTGTTAGTAGGAGTATGCTGTGTGGGAACTGCCTCAATTTGAGGAGTGTCTTGTTCCAGCCAGAACAAATCTTCGACTTGACACCCTAATGCCTTTGCTAAACGAAGTGCTCTGGTAGTTGACGGGGCATATTGTCCTGATTCCACACCATCAATGGTTTGTCGAGAAACTCCGGCAATAACAGCTAAGTCTTGCTGGCTCATACCCAAGCGCAGCCGCACTTGCTTGAGGTTGTTGTAAAGATCGTGTTGCTTCACACTGCTTAATCAAAGTTCTTAAGAACTGGCACAAAGCGGTATCTAACATCAGTGGTTTTAGCGTATGTTACCCAAACCTGCATACGTATCGTTTCTCGTGATTCTGACAACAGATTCACGCGCCAACCCGTAGGTTTAAACCTACGGCTATGGGTTTTTAATTACGCCCTGCGCAGCGGGGCGCAGCCCACTACAAATTACGAGTATTCCGAATTAGTATTACATTACCAGATTCCACATAGCCTGAAAGCTGTCAATCGTTGAGTAAAAACAAACGACGTGAATCTAAACAAGCAAACCACGGTAAGGGGCGATTTTTCAGATATTCCCAATTGTCCTTGAATATTTCTGCCTGGAAGTGATAGTCGTCTGTGTTGAGCGGTGGTTCTTGCAACTTTAGATATACAGTCATGCGATGCGGTGTTTCACTCGTCCAAACTAACCAACAGAGAAACGTATTTTCCTGATATTGCTCTGGAAAGGTAATTTGATGGGCACGAATACCTACATGGGTATGCAGCAAAGAAACAGGTTCAGAGGATTGCAGAGTACAGTTCCAATCTAGTGCTTGAATTTGTTGGGAGCCTATTGGTTGAATGCGGGAAATATTTTTACAGCCAGTGAGTCGTGCGACAGTTAATGTGTTGGGCTGTTCAAAAACGTTTTGTTTGTTTCCATCTGCAACAATCTTGCCAGCAGAGAGAACAATCAATTTTTGGCAAATTCGGTAAGCTTCCTCTAAATTATGACTGACAAATAAAGTTAATCCTTGATAGCTAGATAAGGTTTTAATAAGTTGCTTTTCTAGTTCGCTACGTAAATGAGTATCGAGCGCAGAAAATGGCTCATCTAATAGCAAAATCTCTGGACTAGTCGCTAACGCTCTAGCTAGCGCCACTCTTTGTTGTTGTCCGCCGGATAGTTGATGAGGATAACAATGCTCAAACCTTGCTAGTTTAACTTGTTCTAGTTGAGTGGCAACGCGTCTTGCTTGCACACTCTTCGGTAAGCCTTTCAAACCGTAGGCAATATTTTGCGCAACAGTAAGATGAGGAAAAAGAGCATAATTTTGGAAAAGAAAACCGACGTTGCGATCGCGACTAGGCAAACTAATTCCCTTGCAAGAGTCATATAGAATTCGGTCGTTTAGCACGATGACTCCACTATCAGGTGTTTCAATTCCGGCAATACAGCGCAAAGTCATACTTTTGCCTGAACCTGAACTCCCCAAAATTCCTAACGCTTCTTGCTCAACTTTAAAAGCGACTTCTAGAGAATAGCTGGGAAGTTGCTTTTGAATATCGACGATGAGTTGCATTGAATCTTTCTTTTTGCAGTTTCTTGTGCTGTTGTCGTTGACTCTGGGGTTGTTGTGATTCTAGATATCGCACCCACCACAGCACAGCAAAGGCGATCGCTGTGGTGATCAAAACCATGAGGTTTGCTAATTCATAGCGTTGCATTTGTACTGCATCGTAGATAGCTAAAGGTAATGTTTGCGTTCTTCCAGGGATACTACCTGCAACCATTAAGGTGGCTCCGAATTCTCCAAGACCCCTTGCCACACTCAACCCAAAACCAGCTAAAATACCTCGGTATGCAACGGGAATTGTCACCCGCCAAAGGACTTCTAGTTCTGTTGAACCAAGGGTACGCGCTGCGGCTTCTAATTCAGGATCGACATTGGCGATCGCGGCTCTGGTTGATTCAACCATTAAAGGAAATGCGACAACAGCAGAGGCGATTACTCCAGCTTGCCAAGTAAATAATAAATCAATGCCAAACCACTCTTTGATTGGGCTACCTCTTCCCAATACCAGCAACAAGAAATAACCTACAACACTAGGTGGCAACACTAATGGCAAATTTAGCAGTGTGGAAACAAAAATCTGCCCTGGAAACTGTTTTCTGGCAAGCCAAATTCCTATGCTTAAACCAAATATTAGAATTAGAATACTAGCAACGATTGTGACTTGTAAAGACAGCATAAACGGCTGCCAGATCATAATACTGGTTCCTCCCCTGGTAAAATGAAGCCATATTTGCGCATCAAAGGTCTTCCCTGTGCGCCATTGATAAAAGCGGCAAATTGCTTAGCTACCTCTGGATGACGGGCACTTTTAGGAACTGCGAGCATTTGTTCGAGAGGTTGATGTAAAACAGCAGGAATTAAAATCCACTTGCCTGGTTTATTGACACTGATAGAAAGCGCAGCGATCGCCACATCTGCATTTCCTGTTTCTGCGTATTGCTGTGTTTGTCGGATGTTTTCGCCAAAGACAAGTTTCGGTTGCAGTTCTTCCCAAATACCTGCCGATTGCAAAGCTTCCCGCGCAGCGACGCCATAGGGTGCGTGATTGGGATTGGCGATCGCCACTCGCTGAATCTGCGGTTGAGTTAAGTCTTTAATGTTTTGAATATTGAGGGAGCTATTTTTTCGCTGCCAGATTGTAATGCGCCCTACCCCATACAATGCCTTTGTTTCTGAACTTATTAACCCTTTTTGGTCTAAATCTTCGATAAATTGCTTATTAGCTGCGGCAAACAAATCCACAGGTGCTCCTCGCTCAATCTGCTGGGCAAGTTGTCCTGTCGATCCCATGTTAAACGTTACTTGATTTCCGGTTTCTTGTTCCCACAGCTTACCAATCTCTGGAAAGACGTAGTTTAAATCTGCGGCTGCGGAAACAGTCAAGGTAATTGTCTCAGCCAAAGGTGAGGGAGAAGTCACTAACGTAGGCGTACTTACAGTAGAAACTCCACACGCGGCTAAACAACCGATGAGAGCGAGAACTAGAAACCACAAGCACTTTTTCATGGTTTGCTGACAATGTCTCTATCACTGAAAAACAGGGCAAGTATTATCTATATGCTGCCAATATACTTGCATAACTTTTGTAGCCTACTTAGCCAAGCCTCAGTTGTTCACAAGACTTGTAGTGAAGAGTTGAACAATCAATAAACCCTAATACCAATTCTTCCAAATACAACTACATCTGACTTCATCAATTACAAACTACGAATTACAAATAGTTGTTGCTGCATCCAATCTAACGCTATTGCATTTCATCAATTACGAATTAGTATATGTTACGTTGATTTTCACCAACTTACTAATATGGAGACTTTGAATGAGAAATTTTTGGGCATTTATTTGGGGTACTGTAGTAGGAGTACTTGGTGGATTAATCGGGTTAGGAGGTGCAGAGTTTCGCCTACCCATCCTTGTTAGTTTTTTTAACTACCGTACTCTCCAAGCGATCATCATTAATCTAATCGTGAGCCTGGTTGCAGTAACATTTTCATTTATTTTTCGTAGTCGTGTTGTTGGTCTTGAAAATGTGACTGCCAACTGGGCAATAATCATTAATATTCTGGCAGGCTCTTTAATTGGTTCATATGTTGGAGTTTATTATGCAACCAAGGTCAATGAAAAAGCTTTGAATCGAGTTGTTGTCGGTTTTTTAGTGTTTCTAAGTATCGTATTAATTGGACACGATATCATTTTTAGTATTGGAGATTTACCACTATCATATTTGTTCAAAATTATGTTGGGATTTCTAGCAGGAATTATCATTGGCATCTTCAGCAGTATGCTAGGTGTAGCAGGGGGAGAGTTAATTATTCCAACTATTATTTTAGTGTTTGCTGTTGATATTAAATTAGCAGGAAGTTTAAGTTTGGCAATCAGCATTCCTACAATTTTGATGGGTTTATTTAAGTATAGAAGTCAGCAACGGCTAAATGGAATTGAGTCAGAGCAAAAATTTATTAGTTTTATGGCAGTTGGTTCAATTTTAGGTGCATTTATTGGCAGCATTTTATTGAGGTACGTATCAGCTTCATTGCTATACCTCATTCTGGGCACGATTTTATTGATATCAGCATTAAAGTTAGCAAAGCATAAGCCAAGAACTGTGTAGTAAAATTCTTATTGCCACGAGTATTGCCTAAGCCAATTCAATCGATATCAAAGTCAGTTTATTTAACAAGTTTGTACTATTTTACCTAAGTTGTCATTGACATAACTGGCTCTTTTTTTACTGGTGCAACTCCAGCTAAATCTAAAATTTGGGGAATTAAGTCTTCGCGCTTGACTGCCATCATATGGACACCTTGACATAAGTCGCGAGCAATTTTTACTTGTTCTGCTGCAATTTTGACTCCTTCTTGGAGAGGATCTTGCGCTTGTTCTAAACGGTCGATAATATGTTGGGGAATGTTTACACCAGGAACACAACGATTAATAAATTGCGCATTTTTAGCAGACTTTAATAAAAAGATCCCTGCCATGATTGGTTTACCACAACCATTGGCTATTTGATCCATAAACTTTTCTAGGCGATCAAAATCTGTAATGAGTTGACTTTGGAAAAACTGTGCTCCAGCTTCAAGTTTACGCTCAAATCGACTTTGTAACCCTGACCAGCTTGCGAGTTGTGGATCGACTGCTGCACCAGGAAATAAATCTGTTGCACCATCAGTGAGAGGTTGGTCGCAACAGTCTATCCCAGAATTCATTTTATGAATTAATTTGAGGAGTCGAATAGATTCGAGGTCAAAGACACTTTTAGCATCAACATGATCGCCTGCTTTTACAGGGTCGCCCGTGAGCGCTAAAATATTGCGGATGCCCAGAGCATAAGCACCCATAAGATCTGCTTGCAGTCCAATACGGTTGCGATCGCGACAAGCAACTTGACAAATTGGCTCAATCCCGTGTTGCAACAATATCACTGAAGCAGCGAGCGAAGACATCCGCAAAACTGCCCTGCTACCATCAGTAATATTCACTGCATGAACGCGACTTTTGAGTTGTTGTGCCATTTGCACCATCTGCGCGGGATTGCTACCTTTAGGAGGTGCAACTTCAGCTGTAACTAGAAAGTCACCCCGAATGATGGCTGTGCGTAATGAGTTTAAAGAAGTTCCGTTTAAATTATTTAGCATTAGAGCGTGTAAATTAAATTTTATAGTTTTCTTGCACTTACACTGGCATAGAATAGCCCAAAGAAGATTTCACTTTGTTCAGGGTTGAGATCGCGATCGCTTCGGCTTTTTCTCGTCCTGAACGTAATACTGACTCTAAATAGCCTTTGTCGTTCATGATTTCTTGATATTTGTCTTGAATGGGCTTGAGGTGGGCGATCGCTGTTTCTGCGAGTAGCGGCTTAAATTGTCCCCAGCCCATATCTTGACACTCCGCAGCAACTTCAGCTTTAGACTTACCCGAAAGCAGCATATAAAGTGTTAACAAATTATGACATTCTGGGCGTTCTGGGTCATCAAACCTTAAACCCTTGATCGGATCAGTTTTACAGCGCTTAATCTTTTGTTGAATTTGTTCTGGAGTATCAAGCAAGTTAATCCGACTAGCATCTGACGGATCGGATTTAGACATTTTGCGCGTACCATCTGTCAAACTCATCACCCGCGCACCTTCTTTGCGAATGAGTGGATCTGGTAACTTAAGTACTGGATTTTCTCTGGCAAACTGGTAGTTGAACCGCGCTGCGATATCGCGAGTTAGTTCTAAGTGTTGTTTTTGATCTTCACCCACAGGGACTTTATCTGCTTGATACAGCAAAATATCTGCTGCCATTAATACGGGATAATCAAGTAAGCCTGTATTGACGTTTTCGCCTTGTTTAATTGCCTTTTCCTTAAACTGGATCATATCTTGCAGCCAGTTCAAAGGAGTAATGCAATTGAGTAGCCATGTCAACTCACTATGGGCGCAAATGTGGGATTGAACAAAGATGTTTGCATATTCTAAGTCAATGCCACAGGCAAGATACAACGCAGCGATCGTATATGTATCTGCTGCTAAGGTTGCTGGGTTATGCGGTACTGTAATAGCGTGTAGATCTACTACACAAAAGAAATTCTCGTATTCGCTTTGTGCTTCTACCCAATTGCGAATTGCACCGAGATAATTCCCTAAGTGTAAATTACCAGTTGGTTGAACTCCAGATAGAACGCGCTGCTTAGCCATTGATTTTAGTTGATTGTTTACGCAATAACTGCCCAAAAATTATAGTAAGTAACTTTTTAATTACTAGTTTCCAATTATGACTCAATCTTCCCCAAATCCGACGACTCTGCTGCGCCAGTGCCTCAAGTTAGCGCAAGAAGTTTCTACCCATCCCCAAGCAAATGAAGAATTTTCCCAGTTGCGTGAGGGAATAGCGGCGACAAACCCACAAGCAGCAGAATTGATGGATATACTCTGGCAAGAAGTCATTGCTGCACGACGTTCTGCAGAGTTTTGGCACGAAATGAGCAACGTAGAAAAAGATTTAAGCAACCGAATGATGGAAAATATGGCACAATTACGCCAAAATTACTTACGTCTTATGCAGGAGATGTAAAGGAGATCAGAGGCGCGCTTCGCGCAGACCTAAGGTTCAGAGGTCAGAAACGGTTTTATTAATTACTAGTTACTAACCACTCGCCAGATTTCATGAATAAATTTTTATAAATATTGATATTGGTGAATTTTTAGGAATTTTTGACATCTACAGCAGTAGCTTTGAGGTTATTACTCTCTTAAGCGGGAATATATCACTTCACTCATTCCTTTTGCATGGTACAACTTGCTAGATTTAGACGCTTACTTGGCAATTACAGTCCAGTTTTCGCGGGGTTGTCTTTTCCAGTGCGAATATTTGCGACGTTATTAACTTGTATGGACGCAAGCCCCGCACAACAAGCCCAGAGCAAATGTTGCAAGAATTTCAAGTTCTTTACGACTTAGGTTAACGACGGTATGTATTTGTTGATGATGATATTTTATTGGTAATAAGCGGAATGCCAAAGTCTTTTTAAAGGCATTAATTCCCTCGATGGAAGCGCACCATTATCCCTTTATTTTATTAACCGAAGCTTCGTTAATTTAGCTGAAGAAGATGAATTAATTGAACTCATGGTACAAACAGGTTTTACAATTGTGTTTATGGGAATTGAAACTTCCGATACAGATAGTTTAGTTGGTATTCATAAATTACAAAATACACGCCAAGATTTGATAGAATCGTGCCATAAAATTACCCGCGCTGGACTACAAATTATGTCTGGTTTTATTGTGGGATTTGATAACGAACGACCTGGTGCAGGAAAGCGAATTCAAGCATTTATTGAAGAGACAGGAATTCCTCAGTGTCTATTTAGTCTATTACAAGCATTGCAAAATACAGCAATGGGGCATCGTCTGCAAAAAGAAGGGCGATTAAGTGATTGGGTTAGGGCCAGTTCACCAAGGTGCAATTATGAATTTTGTGCCAACTCGTCCAGTAGAAGAACTGACAGAAGAGTATATCGATGCATTCTGCCATATTTATGAACCAATGCCCTACTTAAAACGCACGTTTCATCACTTCCGCATGATGAATGGTTGGCGGGGTAAGACCAATCGTCCTATCACAATAACTGAGTTACGATTGTTTGCAGCACTTTGTTGGCGACAAGGATTATTACATTCGACGCGATTTCGTTTTTGGTGGCAATTAGGTGCGATCGCACTCACAAAACCTCGTCTATTATATGATTACTTCGTTGCCTTATGTGCTGGCGAACACTTCTTCCACTATCGCTATCAAGTGCGAGAGCAATTACAAACACAACTTAGTACAATTAAACAAGCAAAGCGGCAAGAACTCGTATCTGTTAGTTAATTGCTAATTGCTAAAAGGGCTAATGAGGTATTTTACTACGCGCGATCGCCGTTCTCTCGTTGCAAAAGTCGGTCTAGTTTATTCTCAATAGTGTTTAGCTTTCGCAATGTAGGTCGATCTTCATCTAGAGATGCCAAAAGGTTAGCAATACCAATTGTTGCTTGCCGCAATTCCTCCCTTTCAGTGCGAGCATTTTCTATATTTTGTTCTACTGTTAACTTAAAGGTGACGAGATCGTCAGTCAAAGCTTGAATAGCTAAAGCATTAGAGCGAGTAAGTTGGGCTGTTTCTGCAAGCAGTGCTTCTATTTGATCGAGACGATTATTACTGTTAGTCATATGTAGTTGTATAAAACTGCCAGTCGTGGAAATAGGGAACAGGACAAGAATGATTTAATTAATTTTGTCTAAGGACTTAATATACTAATCTTAACTATGACTGCCAAGGCAAACATCATGTATTAGAACCGCTGCTTAAACGTTGGCGCAGCCATAAAGCGAAAAAAGGTAGCGCCAGACGATAATTTTGCTCAGCACTGTAGATCAAGCCTTTCTGCTGTAATCCTATTAAGGCGCCTTGTAAACTTCCGCCACGCGAAAGCCCGTGTTTTTGAATATATTCGCGGCTTTGTGGTTTACTTGTGGGGTCTAAAGCAAGACATTCTAATAGTTGCACTTGACTCGCAGGTAAAAGCATGATTAATGATTCAAAGGTAATTGACAAATCTTGTAATAACCCTTGAATTGCTTGATGTACTTGTTCATCGCGAATAAATCCATCGGTACGACGGCTGACAAGGCGACGAATCAGTGTCATCGCATCGCCAATGTGTCCTTGAACCGCATCAATGAAAATGTTGATCGCAGGCGATCGCGAATCGAATATTAGCCCCTGGGTATGTAAAATTTCTCTTGCCCATACTGCCAACACATCATCTGCTAAAGGCGTGAGTTCGACAACTTCTAGCGGGTAATCTTCAGTATGCATAATTTCTGCAATTGTAGCAATGAGTACGTAGCTGACTCGTGTCTGTAGCTTAATTTCTCGTCTGAGCGTGTTTTCCCATTCACTATTGCGATCCCACGAGCGGAGGTGCGGAAAACTCTGTAAAATCAGCACAATGCGTTTATTGACAACTTCGGCTAAAAGTTGCGGTAGCTGAATTAATCTTTCAAAAGCTTGCCATAGTTGTTTTGGTGTTACCGCAGGTGCGAGTTTCAGGTGAGTGCTGTTGTCGGCGATGTGAACTGTAAACAAATCTTTGGCAATTGTGTCAATCCACGTTTGCAGCAACGTTGAGTCAAAGTTTTGACTAATTGCTTCTGCGAGTAATTGAATGAATTGCCTTGCTGTGATCGCGCGGATGCAATCTACTTCTAAAGCGATCGCGCCTACTTCTAAAGCTGCGGTTCGTGTTAAAGTCCGTCTTCCACACCCTGGTACTCCCGCAATCAAGAGATCTCCATCGCGGGCGAGAACTTCCACAATCTGTTGAAATTGAGCCGAACGCCCAATGATTTCTATTGAAGTAGACACATTTACATTCACGCGCCTGTACCAATTTTGAATAGGAAAAAGCTTATGAGTGCAATTTCAACCAACTTGCATCACACCACTGCCAGCATTAAGACAATCTATAGCTACCATTAAAAACCATTATTGTCGAATATTTAAACACTATTTTTGAGTGCTAAAACAAAGTAGCACTTCGTAAATGATGAAGAATGATGACGCAGACGTTAGTACAAAGATTGATCAAGCGATCGCGATTCTCGAAAGAAAAAGCTGCGCAACGATTAAGTAGTACAAATGTTCAGCAACGTTCGGCTAAGTTTGGAGTCAACGAACTAACTGTAAAAAAGCAAAAACGGAAGGACGCTTGCTAGAGCATTTGAACCCCGTATCCGAAGACATACTTTCAAAAAGACCAAGAAAATCTGCATCTTAGCAATTTCGGTGTCAAATTGGATTGTCATCGTTGGCGCTTTTGAATGTATTCGGGTAACTAAGGAAAATATTAATTTGGCACGAAATATTTCCTGACATTTTTCTGGAATGTTCTTGATGAGTGCTGTATCCATCTTTTACACCCTAATATTCAATTCCTCTTAGTGAAACAGCGATGATAAAGATGCGACGATTCATCAATCAAAGTAAGTGGGATTCTTTTCTATTAGTCTGTGTGACTTACTTTAGTCTTTTCTACTTGCTAGCGATTCCTTTCGGTTGGGTACGCACAAGATTTTAACTAACCGAGATAATTATTTTTACAATTATCTTATTAATTAATTCCGAATTAATCGAACGTCTTAGAAAACTCGGAATTAATAAAGATGGAATAACTTTTGAACTCGATCAAATTCAAGCTGAACAAAAAAATCAAAGAGACAATATTGAAACCAATAAAGCTAACATCGAAGCCGTGACCAATATACTCCAGCGCTTAACCTAGATAGAATCACAACTCGCTGCGAGTAGAAGCAAAACTCAGCAGCTTAGTCAAAACTTACTTAATGACTATGAATTAAAGCATTTGCGTAAGCTAGCAAGCGATGCTCCCTTTATATATAAAAGACAACCATCATTTGAACGTGAGCTTAGACATCTACGCACACTAGGCTTTATTGAGAATATACCTGGAAAAACAATTTCTCATATGCCAGAACGTGGAGATTTCAAAGAACAAGTAAGGATAACTGAATATAGTAGAAATTACTTAGACAAAATCGAGTCAATGAGTACTACTGTTTCTGCTGCATCATTAAGCGATAATGGTAGCGAAAATACATTGGAGAAGAGCGATCGCAGCTAGACAGATAAACTCTATTACTGCTATGCACACTTATTGGTGTAGCGCTGAAAAACGTTGCAGAGCACCTAATATCTATTGATTTCTTAGTACTATATTACACATTAAATCGAAATAGCATTACATCGCCTTCTTGGACAACATACTCTTTTCCTTCACTTCTAACTAAGCCTTTTTCTTTAGCTGCATTCATCGATCCAGTCGCGACTAAATCTTTGTAAGCAACCGTCTCCGCGCGAATGAATCCGCGTTCAAAGTCCGAGTGAATCACACCAGCGGCTTGCGGTGCAGACATTCCTGCATGAATTGTCCATGCACGAGTTTCTTTAGGTCCTGATGTAAAATAGGTACGCAATCCTAAAAGTTCATACGTCGCGCGAATCAGTGATTTTAGTCCGCCTTCCTCAACGCCTAACGAAGAGAGAAACTCGGCTTTATCTTCTTCGGGTAATTCTACTAACTCAGCTTCAACTTGCGCAGAAACGATTACGACTTGGGCGTTTTCTTGAGAAGCAATTTGTCGCACTTGTTCGACATATTCGTTACCCGCTGCTAAGTCTTCTTCCGACACATTTGCTGCGTAAATAATCGGTTTACCACTTAGTAAGCCGAGACCTTTAATTGTTGCAGCTTCTTCTTCGGTTAAATTGATTTGTCTTACTGATTTACCTTCGTTTAATGCAGCGCTTAATGTTTCCAAAACGCTAACTTCAAACTGGGCATCTTTACTGGTACGGGCTTGCTTTTTCGTACGTTCAATTCGTCGTTCGATTTGAGCTAAATCTGCTAACGCTAGCTCTAAGTTAATAATTTCAATATCTCGCTTGGGATCGACCGAACCCGCCACGTGAATAATATCGTCGTTTTCAAAACAACGCACGACATGAACGATCGCATCGACTTCGCGAATGTGTGAAAGAAACTGATTGCCTAAACCTTCGCCTTGGCTTGCACCTTTAACCAAACCCGCAATATCAACAAACTCGACTCGCGCTGGTACAATTTGCGCTGAATTGGAAATTTCTCCGAGAACTTGTAACCGTTCATCGGGAACTGCAACGACACCTACATTCGGTTCAATTGTACAGAAAGGGAAATTAGCAGCTTCTGCCTTGGCATTTGCAACCAAAGCATTAAACAAAGTCGATTTACCAACGTTGGGTAGCCCTACTATTCCGGCTCTGAGCATATAATTCTTGCAGGTGAACGGTCAGTTTAACTAGTTTAACGAAGATTGGCTATCCTACAGCAATCCTCTCAAAACTATTATGTAACATCCAAGTTTAACCTGACTTTTACACTTACCAGAACTGAGGAGACAAAAAGTAGCTCTCACTCTGAATCTAAAATAATACTTATACTGGCTCAGGAATTGGTTGGGGAATTGGGGCAGGTACTGGCTGCGGTGCAGGTCCTGGTGTAGGCTGAGGGATAGGACTTGGTACTGGTTGTGGTGCAGGTGTAGGTGGTGCAGGATCTGGTAAAGGATTGGGAACTGGTGCCGGAATTTCTGGCTGTGGTAAAGGGTTAGGATTGGGACTAATCATTGCAAATAAATCGACTTGACCTTACCACTCTAGACAAAAACTGCTATCTACTACATCTATCTAGATATTTAGACTTAGTGCGATCGCTCAACATTGTTTTACCTCAAAGTTGCTACAAACAAATAGCCGAGCAGCGATGCAGAGGGAAATTGTGATTTATCTTAAGGAGGCAGGAGGTTTTTATGAATCTCCTTAAATGAATTTAGTTTAGGGGATTTAATAAGGATATTGTATTTTTTTTGCGCTATGCGTCTCAAAAGACATCTTTTTTTCATAAATAAATTTAGGGATTTTTGACCCTTTTGGCAGAGGAAAAATAAAGTCTTTCCTTCTACCTCCTGCCCTCTGCTTTTCTTCGGTAACTATATAAAATGATTTCTATTTTAAATCAACGTTTTATTCTATGCATTTTCCTGAGCAACACCAAAGAAATTTACCAATATTAGATGCTTTACGCGAATGTGCTAACAAAAACCATACAGCTTTCTACACGCCAGGACACAAACGAGGACAAGGTATTTCCTCGCAATTAGCTAGTGATTTGAGTTCAAGTCCATTTAAATTTGATCTACCAGAACTTCCCGAATTAGATAATTTGTTTGCGCCTGAAGGTGTGATTCAAGAAGCCCAACACTTAGCAGCAGATGCTTTCGGTGCGGAACAAACTTGGTTTTTAGTTAACGGTTCCACTTGTGGAGTCGAAGCCGCAATTTTAGCAACTTGTCGTGCTGGAGATAAAATTATCCTGCCGCGTAACGCCCACTCCTCTTGTATCGCAGGCTTAATCCTTTCTGGTGCAGTTCCTGTTTTTTTGAATCCAGAATATGACGCAGAACTCGATATCGCACATAGTGTGACTTTAGAAGGTGTAGCAACCGCGCTGAAACAGCATCCCGATGCGAAAGCGGTAATGATCGTTTACCCGACGTATTACGGTGCGTGTGGCGATATTAGGGCGATCGCATCTCTTACTCATAAGCACAACATTCCTTTACTAGTAGACGAAGCCCACGGCGCACATTTTGCCTTTCATCCCGATTTACCTATATCTGCATTGGCAGCGGGCGCAGATTTAACGGTGCAATCAACGCACAAAGTTCTTGGAGCGATGACGCAAGCTTCGATGCTTCATGTCCAAAGTAATAAGGTAGATCGCGATCGCATTAGTAAATCCTTGCAACTGTTGCAATCGACAAGTCCTAGTTATTTACTTCTTGCTTCGCTCGATGCCGCACGACAACAAATGGCATTGCATGGAAAATACCTGATGTCACGCACCTTACAGCTTGCCGCCGCAGCACGAACCCAAATTCATCAAATTTCTGGGTTATCGGTTTTAGAATGCAAATCTACTCCAGGTTTTTGCACTCTCGATCCGACGCGGTTGACGGTAACAGTTTCAGGGTTAGGCTTAACAGGTTTTGAGGCGGATGAAATCTTACACCAAGAACTCGGCATTACAGCAGAGTTGGCATCATTGCAACATCTCACATTTATTATTTCACTGGGCAACACGCAAGCAGATATCGAAAAGTTAGTATCAGCCTTCAAATTGGTATCTCAAAGATATCAAAAAGAAAACTTGACTTATAAAAAGCCTTTATGGGAGAATCTGTTTTGTAAAATGGAATATTATATACAAATTTCGCCGCGCCAAGCATATTTTGCGGTAAGTGAGAGTGTACCGATAGCTCAAGCAAGCGATCGCATTTGTGCAGAATTAATTTGTCCTTACCCGCCAGGAATTCCGGTTTTGATGCCTGGGGAACTTATCACTTCACAGGCTTTAGACTACCTTCAGCAGATTCAGGCACAAGGAGGCTTTATTAGTGGTTGTGCTGATAAGACTTTAAATACATTAAGGGTTGTGAGATCATCAGATCTGGCACCAAGCCTTAGCGAATAAAATTCGCGGCTACACGAACGAAGTCTGTCTGCGCAGACTAAATCTTGAATAAACTCCAGTTTTCTGACAATGGTTTCTCGGTGAAACCAGGATTGCCAGCATTGCCTGAATGAATTCGTGTCATGATCATCCTCTGAATGCATTCATTAGATACGCCAATTTCTTCCTGCTATCGCCCTCGTTCATATGCTTACCATCGCAACAAACCGGCAATTCCATCAAAGTCTTGCTTAAGCAACTGTTCTGTTTCTTCAGATACAAATTCTAAGCGTGTACCATAGTCGATAGCAACTTCAGGCAAAACATCTTTTAACTTAACTTCAAAGATGGATTCGTCTGGAAATAAAGCGTTCCCTTCTATTGGAGTGAGTGATAGCCATCCATTTGAACATTGCCAAAGCGTTCCATTAAGTTGCCAGGGAAGAATAATGGCGTATAACTGCCCCATTTGCAAGGACTCCAAAACTTTTTCCATTCCCCATATCCCTGCTTCTCGCACGCGAGCAAGGAGAGCAAATTCAGACTGCCGCTCAATATCTCTGATAACTGGCGTGACCTTATTTAAAATCTCAGACAAGTTTACATCTGCTTGGGGGGGACAAGGAATACAGCGGACAACTTTGTCACGTAGTACCTTTGGCAAGATCTCCCTAAAAAAATGCGTTGTTTCATTTGTGCCAGCTAGTATTAGCCGATCAAGGCTGCGCTCCCGAACTTGCTGGTTAATATGCTGAATTAGTTGTTTGTAAAGTCGATATGTCCAACCCTCTAATCGTCTCGCAAATCGATCAAAATCTGCACCACCTCGTGAAGCTCCTTTACCAGGATAGTAGCGATCAACACTGTCTAGAGAAAGCTGCCGCCACTGCTCAGAATTAATATCAACAAACGCACGATCAATTTCTTCTATTTCATTTAAATAGATCTCAAAAAAACGCCACTTTTTCTGATCTAGAAATACAACACCTGTACGTTCATATTCATCTAGGGCATATAAAAGCGGAGTAACATACGGTTTACCCCAACGAGCTTCGACTTGGCCGTGAGCTAAATCAACTATTGGCAGATCAACCTGCAAATCAATCCTTTCTATGAGTTGATCATTCGCAAACATAATTAGCGTTCGTGCCTTCGGGCGTTCTTGTTCTAGGAGGTTAAAAACTTTTTGTTTGAGTTCATCTGACAGTTCTGTAAACTCCTTCAAGCTATTTTTGACTCGTAATAGCCATGCTTTGCGGCTATTTTCTGGTTTAGCAGGATTAATGTCTGTATAAATAGACAAAGTGGGAGTTTCCAGCTCACTGATGAAACTCGTTAAATCACTTACTTGTTGTTGACTGAGCATAAATCTTTCCTTTATCTAGAGAGCAAGTCTGAATTATTAAATTTTGTCCCAAATTAAAAAGGTTGTTAACGTATGACAGACTGCCATATCCAGATCAGTAAACTCAAGACAATGCTTAGCAAAATAGACGTTGCCAAGGGAAAATAAAAGGTAATGTGTTCATTTTGGATCAGGATATCTCCTGGCAAACGACCGATTGGAAAATGCTTAAACGTTCCACTGCTCAGCCAGAGCAAGCCTCCCAACAACAAAACGCCTGCCCCGACGGCCACTAATGTTTTGCCAATTTCTGCAATCATGCCACTACCCATCCTCTCAGCGAGAGAATCTAAAATAACTTAATCAGTGCTTGAGAGAGTAATTGAGTTAGTAATAAAGGAAATCAAGAATCCGAATGATGAGTGTCAGACTCCGCCTGAGTGAGAACCGCCCATGCAGTTTTGGCGGCTTCGGACAGGCGATCGCCCAAATGTTGAATTTCATCAGCAATAGACTGCCAATTTTTCTGTGCTTCTTGCTGAATCAACTGCACTGATTGTTCAAGGCGATCCGGATCAATCAATTTCGTTTCTTCAATGGCTTCTCTGGCACGTCGCACAGCCGCTAAATAGGCTTCACGAGTCAATTCTTGAGCAGCTTGAATTTCAGACTGAGCGCGTTTTTTGATCGCTTCGATCAAAGCCTTGGTTTCTTGCTTGATGTCCGCATTTTGTCCTGCCATTTCTTGTTCAACCAGAGCATCGGTTTCTGGGCTAATAGTCATGGAAGTGGATGATTCCAGATTGTTCGTCATGATCGGATTCCTCCTGGGGTTGTATGAAATTGAGTATACTGGTGTAGATAATGCTATGAAGCACTGAGGAGTTCAGGGGACAAACGCTTAAAGACCAGTCGTTCATTTTCCATACCAACGTAAATGGTGTCGCCTTCGTGGAATTCTCCGCGCAAAATTGCCTTAGCAATGGGCGTTTCCAGTTCCCGTTGAATGGCTCGCTTCAGTGGACGTGCTCCATAAACCGGATCGTAGCCAACCTGAGCCAACCAGTCGAGGGCTTCATCAGAAAGTTTCAAAGCCAGTTTGCGTTCAATGAGTCGTTGTTCTAGGCGCTGAACTTGCAGTTTTACAATTTCGCGCAACTGCTCCGGTCGCAGGCTGTGGAAGATAATAATTTCGTCAATCCGGTTAAGAAATTCTGGACGGAAACTGGCTCGCATCGATTCCATCACGCGATCGCGCATTTCTTCATACTTACTATCATCACCCGCCAGATCCAAAATGTATTGTGAGCCAATATTGCTGGTCATGATCACGACCGTATTTTTGAAATCAACTGTCCGTCCTTGGGCATCGGTCAGACGACCATCATCCAGAATTTGTAGCATGACGTTAAATACATCAGGATGGGCTTTCTCAATCTCATCGAAGAGAATCACCGCGTAGGGACGACGACGAATGGCTTCGGTAAGTTGTCCACCTTCGTCATACCCCACATAACCCGGAGGCGCACCAATCAACCGAGAAACCGTATGTTTCTCCATGTACTCGGACATATCGATCCGCACCATCGCCTCTTCCGTATCAAACAAATAGGCTGCTAGAGCCTTTGCTAACTCTGTTTTACCCACCCCAGTTGGCCCCAAGAAGATGAAGCTGGCAATCGGGCGATTGGGATCGGCAAGTCCGGCACGGGAACGCTGAATCGCGTCGGCAACGGCGGTGACAGCTTCCTCCTGCCCAATAACGCGCTTGTGTAATTCCTCTTCCAGATGCAGGAGTTTTTGCATCTCGGATTCCACCAGTTTACTTACCGGAATGCCTGTCCATTTGGAAATAATTTCGGCAATATCCGCTTCGGTGACTTCTTCCCGCAGCATAGATTTGCCGCTGGTTTGAGTTTCCGCTAAACGGGCTTCGGCAGCTTCTAGCTGTCGCTGTAAATCGGTGAGCTTACCATACTTCAACTCTGCGGCTCGATTGAGATCATAATCTCGTTCTGCCTGCTGAATTTCAATGTTGACGCGATCAATCTCTTCTTTGAGTTTTTGGATTTGATCGATGATTTCTTTTTCTGCTTGCCATTGGGCATTCAACGCGGATTGTTGTTCCTTGAGATCCGATAGTTCTTTTTCCAATCGTTCTAAACGTTCCTTAGAAGCACTATCGGTTTCCTTCTGCAAGGATAATCGCTCCATTTCTAGCTGCAAAATCTTGCGATCAATTTCGTCCAGTTCTTCTGGTTTTGAGGTGATTTCCATCTTCAGCTTGGCAGCCGCTTCATCGACCAAATCAATGGCTTTATCAGGCAGAAAGCGATCGCTAATGTAGCGAGTAGACAGCACCGCAGCAGCAACCAGAGCACTATCAGAAATTTTTACGCCATGATGCACTTCATAGCGTTCTTTCAGTCCCCGCAGAATGGAAATAGTATCTTCAATGCTGGGTTGATCAACATAGACTTGCTGGAAGCGCCGCTCTAATGCTGCATCTTTTTCAATGTATTTGCGATATTCATCTAGCGTCGTTGCACCAATGCAGCGTAGTTCACCCCGTGCCAGTAGAGGCTTGAGCAAATTCCCTGCATCCATTGCCCCTTGGGTGGCACCAGCCCCAACGACAGTGTGAATTTCGTCAATAAAGAGAATGATATTTCCCTGTGCTTCCTGGACTTCTTTAAGCACAGCTTTCAGTCGTTCTTCAAACTCTCCTCGGTACTTGGCTCCTGCAATTAAAGCACCCATATCCAGAGCGATCAAGGTGCGATCGCGCAACGATTCCGGCACATCGCCGCTAATAATTCGCTGCGCCAGTCCTTCCACAATGGCTGTTTTACCCACACCCGGTTCACCAATCAGCACAGGATTATTCTTAGTACGGCGAGACAGGATTTGAATTGTGCGACGAATCTCATCATCCCGTCCGATTACCGGATCGAGTTTCCCTTCTCGTGCCAGTTTAGTTAAATCCCTTCCATATTTTTCTAGGGATTCATACTTGCCTTCCGGATTTTGATCGGTCACTTTTTGACTCCCTCTAATTTGTTCAATCGTGGTATGCAGTTTTTGTTCGTTTAGCCCCAATGCCTGGAATAACGTTTTACCAAAGCGATCGTCCTTGGCAAACGCCAGCACTAAATGCTCAATCGAAATATACTCATCACCAAAGTCTTTACGATACTGTTCTGCCCGATCCAGTAATGTATCCAGGCTGCGCCCCAAATAAACAGAGCCGCTACTGCCACCCGATACTTTGGGCTGACGGTTGATAAAGTCATTGGTGCGATCGCGCAACGTCTGAACATTCACCCCAATTTTATTAAAAATAGAACTGGCCAGTCCTTCCTGTTCCAGAAGACTCCGCATCAAATGTTCACTTTCAATTTGCTGGTGTTGAAATTGTTTGGCGATTTCTGGCGTCCGAACGATCGCTTCCCAGGCTTTTTCAGTAAATTGATTGGGGTTAGTTGGTTGCATATTTGAATCCTCCAGACGGTGACAGAATCCTACCTACAAGCCTTCTTAGCCTTTCGTAACAGCTTCATCCGATTGTCGCAGCCCTTGCAAATACTGTTGTCCTTTAGTTGTGATTTTGCCGCGGATGAAGTGAATTGGTTCAGGCACGATTGCAAAGGCGGCGTAGGCTCCTGGGGTAAATTCTCCAGTGATCAAGCCTTTTTCATTCAGGTAATCCAGGTGGAACACCAAGTCATATTCATCTCCGAACAAATGGGAAATGTCTTTTTCCTCAAACCCAGCTTCTCCCTTTTCAGCTGCTATTTCTAATATTTGTTGAAGAATGTTGCGACTTAGTTTCATGGTTCAATTCGTTAATTCAAGTCAGTGTTTTGATGTTTAACAACCAGCCCACTAGTTACTAGTTTTCAACTCTGTTGATAAGCACGCAGTTGTGCCTTAAGTTGTGCAATTTCGGCTGCCATGTCTAGCACCATCGCAGCACCTACTAAATTCAGTCCCAAATCGCGGCGCAGGCGTTGAATCTGCACTATACGAACGAGATCCTGGCGGCGCAGCATGGTGCCTGTCGGTTCCACCAGACCTAAGGTCACAAATTGCTCAAGCAGCGACACTGAAGTTTGGGTAAAGTAAGCGGCTTGCTCAAAGCTGTAGAGGCGATCGCCCGCATTAGACCAAACCACTCGTGAAAGCCCCATACTAGTAGTCATAGATGCACCTCCGCGATCGCCCGTCGAGGGTTAAAACTGCTAACCTGCTGCAACTTTTCATAGCATTCTCTTTCCTGCACGCTCAGTTCCTTCGGGGTGACAATCTTCAGCCGTACCAACAAATCCGTCCGGTTGCCTTTCGAATCACGCCAGCCTTTGTCGCGTAGTCTCAATGTTTGTCCCGAATCGACTCCGGAGGGAAGGGTCATGGTCACCTTGCCGTCGGGCGTTGGCACTTCGATTTGGGCACCGAGTACGGCTTCTACGGGACTGATCGGGATTTCACAAATTAAATTATTTCCTTCAAATCTGTAGAAAGAATGAGGCAGTAACTCAATGGTGAGATACAAATCTCCCCGCTGCTGACTGAAGGGACTGATTTGGCCCTTGCCCTTTACCCGAATGCGGCTACCTGACTTTACCCCAGCTGGAATGCGAACGGTAACAGTTTCATCCCCGATTTGTAACCGTTTTTGGGTGCCGTGAAAGGCTTCAGAAAAGGTGAGGGCGATCGCGGCTTCGGTATCCTGAGCGGGCATTTCGGTGAAGCGACTAAAGGGGTCGTCACCAAAGTCAGTATAGTTGCCAAAGCCCTGGGGTCTTGTCGTTGTCCGGTGCGTGTAGACTCGCCGAGCAGTACCCCCGCCGCGCCCGAAGCGTCCCAGCAATTCGTTGATGAAATCATCAAAACTGCCATATTGCCCGAAGTCCATGCCCTCGAAGCCAGCCCCACCAGTCGGCGGTGCCCCCGCAGCAGCTTGCTTCCAATATTGCCCAAACTGGTCGTATTTCTGTCGCTTTTCTGGATCAGAAAGCACTTCGTGGGCTTCGTTGATCTCTTTGAAGCGAGCTTCTGCCTCTTGATCACCAGGATTTAAGTCTGGGTGATACTTGCGTGCCAGTTTACGATAGGCTTTCTTGATTTCCTCTGGCGTTGCGGTTTTACTGACTCCCAGGATGTTGTAATAGTCTTTGAAATCAGTGGTAGCCATGGATACCTCTCAAGACGGAGTTTCCGATAAAGCTAGGAAAAATAAAGGAGGTTGACCAGAATGGGCACATATTAGACTCGCTAAGCTGGTTAGGGTCAAAAGTTCAGAATCGAATCTTTGCGAGCTTATTTTTAAACACGCTTTTTAGGCAGCCTGCTTAACCTCAGAAACTCGATTAAAGAAGCTAGAGAACTTGTCTTGTAGTTTAGCGAAGGCGCTGGCAGTTTTCTCGTTTGCTCGCAATTGTCGCTGGATATCTTTAATGGCTTGATCCAGTTCAGCGTAGTCGGGATCGCGCCGGGCGTATCCCAATTCTTTTGCCAGTTGTAGATAATTCCGTGCGTCTTCTAAGAGTCGCCCAGCATCACTTCGATCAAGATCGGCAACAGCAACAGCACCAAGGAGTTTTGTGTGAGCCTCAATCAATGGAATCGGTCGTGCTTGTTCAGTGATCACTAAGGTAGAAAGTGTCTTTTGCAAAACCTCTTTTGCCGCTTCTGCTTGTTTCTCGTTTAGCAATCGCGCTGCCTGTTTCATGGCATCTGGATAAGTGGCGAGAGGTAGGTTGAACGTTACGGTGCGAATTTCACTCATCAAATTGTTGAGTAGTTCTCGCGCAGCTGGGAAATCTTCAGCATTAATGGCACTTTTAATTTGATTCCGAAGACGTTGAACGGTATCTAAGTCCAGTGGTGCGACATCAATCACAGCGACTTGAGTGAATGCTGGCACCAACCCTAACTCAGGGTAGCGGGCTAAAAGTATATCTAGCTTGCCCGTTGCCCGCTCTAGAGCTTGTAATGCATCTTGAGTTTTGCCCTCAGCAATTGCCGCGATCGCCTTGCGTGTTTCTTCTATGGCAGCGATCGCTTCTTGATCTAGACGGCTCTCAGCCTCATCCAGTGCTGCCTGTTTTTCCTTTTCAATTTCTTGCTGAAGGCTGGAATCAGGTTGATTGATGCTCTCAAGATTGGACGTATTAGAGATAGCAGCCGCACTCGCCATCCAAGTGGGAGTGATGAGTAATAGCCAGAAAACTAAAAAACCTACCACCAAAGTCTGCAACTTCTTCAGGACATTAAGTTGATTCATGATTTTTCAACAAAGATACAGGAACGTAGAGGATAAAAAAACTGCTTTCTTCTCTGTTAATTAGCTTGAGAATTTGTGGCTTGTTGACCTTCTTGTACAGACTTGCTGACTTTCTCTGATCGCCGCTTTAGGAAACTGGAGAACTGTTCCCGAAGTTTGGCAAATGGTCCTTCTGTTGAGTCCTTTGCTCTCACTTGCCGCTCAATATCCTTAATCATCCGCTGCAACTCTTTGTAGTCGGTATTGCTGCTAACATATCCCAATTCTTTTGCCCGATTGAGTTGGGTGCGACTCTCTTTCAGCAACTTCAAAATTTTATCCTGATCCTGCTCTGTCATGTTCTGCGACTTGTTTTTGGCAAGTGCAGATGCTGCAACTAAGTTGGCAAGTCCAACGATCAATGGAATTGGTCGAGATTGTTCAGTTACAACCAGAGTTGAGAGTGCCAGTTTCAACTCTGTTCGCGCTTCATCAATCTGTCCTCGCTCCAACAATCGGGCTGCCTCTTTCATTGCATCTGGATAGGTTTCTAAAGGCAAATTGACTGTGGTTGTGCGAATCTCGCTCGTCAAGTTATGCAATAGGGCACGAGCATTGGGAAAATCATCGACATCTGTGGCGACCTTCGCAGCAGCACGAATTTCTGCAATGATGTCAAAGTCCAGCGGAGCCAAATCAAGGACTGTGACTTGAGACGAGATTGGGATAAGCGAGAGGTTAGGATACCGTGCCAGCAGAATATCTAGCTTTCCAGTTGCCCGTTCTAGGGCTTGGATGGCATCTGGGGTTTTACCCTCATCGATTGCGGTGATGGCATTGCGAGTTTCGGCGATCGCCGCGATTGCTTCCTGATCGACACGCTTTTCAGCTTCAGTTGTTGCCTCCTGTCTTTCCTTCTCAATCTCCTGATGAGCTTGAACGTCAGACTGAATGATGTTTGCAAGAGTCATGAGCAAATCTCCTATTAGTTGTAACTTACTTCTTGAAGCGTTCCAGAGTGAGAGGGAGGCAAGTTCTTGCCTCAAATTATCATGAATGATTGCCTCCTAGCTGATCTGCTTGCGAACTGCCAGAGGCAGCATAATCATCCAGATTCCGGTAAACAAAAAACTAGTTCCTGCGTAGACTCCCAGTAACCAAGTTGCACTGCTGGGCCATTGATACAGAATTAAGACGCTCAGAATTATGGACAGGATGCCACTGAACAATAGCCAAATCCAGTTACCGTCTGGGCGCACTTTAAATGCGGCAATCACCTCTAAGATCCCCTCAACCAAAATGAGGCTTCCTAGGACGAGGGTAAAGGTGAGGGCCGCTCCAAAAACATTAGTAATCAGCAAAATCCAGGCGAGGACATAGAAAAGCCCAACCAGTAGCTTGAGCCAGAAGCCTTTTTGTCTGCGGGATTGAACTGCCTGAACGATCCGAACAATACCTACAATTAACAAAAACCAGGTCAGCGCGATCGCCACTGCGATCGTGGCAACGAACGGTTCTAAAATTGCTCCAACCCCCAGCAGAACCATCACAACACCTAATGCAATTGACCAGCTTGAGCTTTGTTGAATTTCATCTGCTGTGTCAGCATTCATTGTCTGTTTCCCATCAAGTCAAGTAAGGAGCCGTTTGGAATTGATCCAGTTGGTATTGAGTCGAACCCCAGGGAAGCTAACTTGCTTTGCGTTTAGAAAAGATGCCCTTGTCGTCGCGATCGAATAATTGCTTGATGCGCTCCCAGGCTGTTTTTAAAGCATTGGTTTTCTCTGGAGATTCGCTGAGGGACTGGTTATAGGTTTCCACAAAGGTTTGCTGTGCCTCTTCTGACAAATCCGCCTTGATCTCTGGCGAAATTTGGTCACTGCCCGTCAATTCGCCTTCTGGCTCATGGGGCAACTGCATATCTGTAATGGCAACTTCTTCACCTCCTGCACTTTGTAAGAGCAGGAAGATCTCGCCTGATTTTTCTTCGGGAACTTCTACGACCAGTAAAAATTCACCCGCCTGCACGCGCGTTTGATAAATGGCAGCCTTGTCTTGGGGCATTCCCAATGAGATGAGAGCAGATCCTAACCCTGCACCCAGCGCCCCGTAGAGGGCACCACTAGTCGCTCCCAGTAAAGCCGCACCGAGTGGTCCTGCTGCTACGACTGCACCTAAAAAGGGAATAAACAGCACACCGACCCCAGTAAGTAGGCTTAAAACGGAGCCAAATAGGGAACCATACAGCGCACCGCTGGCCAGACCATCCAAGATTACGTCCTTTTTGGTCAAAAAACCAGTAATACGGGCTTCCGATTGGAAGTTGCGTCCAATAATGGAGATACGCTCTTTGGGCACACCGCGATCAAGCAGGCGTTGGACAGCATCCTGTAACTTTTTTTCATCTTTGAAGGCAGCGGAAACGCACTTTTCTGGGGGCTTAGCAAATGCTGAAGTCATGATTATCACTCCTGGTAGTTTTAGATATTAAGAGAATGAACCACAGAGGCACGGAGGGCACTGAGTTTTTTTGATACCTCTGTGGTGTTGGAGTTATTGCTGGTCTACAAAGTCAGCGTCGATAACATCTTCACCGCTGCTGCTAGTGGAACTGCCACCGTCTGCGGTGCCGCCACTGGCTTGGGAATAGACCGCGCTGCCAATTTGCATGAGTGCCTGCTGAATGTCGTTGGTGAGGGATTTCATCCGATCGTAGTTTTCTTGCTCGATCGCGGTTCGCAAGTCTTGAATCATCCCTTCCATACGAGTTTTGTCTGCGGCGGGGACTTTGTCGCCCAAGTCTTTGAGTTGCTTCTCGGCTTGATAAGCAACTGAATCAGCAGTGTTTTTGGTATCAATTTGTTCGCGGCGGCGGCGATCGGCTTCGGCGTTGCGTTCGGCTTCTTTCACCATCTTCTCGACCTCGGATTTATCGAGTGTCGAAGCCCCAGTGATAGTAATTGATTGCTCTTTGCCACTGGCTTTGTCTTTAGCAGAGACAGAGAGAATGCCGTTCGCATCAATGTCAAAGGTGACTTCAATTTGGGGTACACCACGCGGTGCGGGAGGAATGCCGTCGAGTCGGAAGGTTCCCAAGCTCTTGTTGTCCGCTGCCAGCTCCCGCTCCCCTTGCAAGACGTGGATTTCCACATTGGTTTGGCCATCAGCAGCAGTGGAGAAGACTTCCGATTTTTTCACTGGAATAGTGGTGTTGCGAGGAATAATTTTGGTCATCACGCCACCCAGGGTTTCTACCCCTAGTGACAGTGGTGTGACATCCAATAGCAACACGTCTTTAACATCGCCTGCCAATACACCCGCTTGGATGGCAGCACCCACAGCAACAACCTCATCCGGGTTCACGCCCTGACACGGTTCTTTTCCAGTCATTTGCCGGACTAATTGCTGCACCGCCGGAATGCGAGTCGAACCACCCACCAGCACGACTTCATCAATGTCAGACGCCGTTAGCTTAGCATCACGGAGAGCTTGATCTACAGGTTTGCGGCAGCGATCGAGCAGATCACTACACAATTGCTCAAACTGCGATCGCGTCAGCGTCACATCCAGGTGCTTGGGACCATCCTGGGTGGCGGTGATAAAGGGTAAATTAATTTGACTTTGAGTGGCTCCTGAGAGTTCAATCTTGGCTTTTTCTGCTGCCTCCGTCAGCCGTTGCAAGGCTTGCTTGTCTTTACGCAAATCAACGCCCTCATTGCGCTGAAATTCAGTGGCAAGCCAATCCACGATCTTTTTATCGAAGTCATCGCCTCCCAGGTGGGTGTCACCACTAGTGGATTTAACCTCGAACACGCCATCGCCCACTTCCAAAATGGAGACATCAAACGTGCCGCCCCCCAGGTCAAACACCAGGATGGTTTCATTACTTTTCTTATCCAACCCATAGGCCAGTGCTGCCGCCGTCGGTTCGTTGATGATGCGTAGAACTTCAATGCCTGCAATCCGTCCGGCATCTTTGGTAGCTTGCCGTTGCGAGTCGTTGAAGTACGCTGGAACGGTAATCACTGCTTGTGTAACGGGTTCACCTAAATACTTGCTGGCATCATTCACCAGTTTGCGCAGCACTTCAGCGGAGATTTCTTCTGGTGCAAATTGCTTTTTCAAAATTGGGCAGTCAAGTTTGACATTGCCATTGCTGTCTCGCAAAACCTTGTAGGAAACCTGTTTGGCTTCCTCGGTGACTTCATCATACTTGCGTCCAATAAATCGTTTAACCGAGTAAAAAGTATTGTCTGGGTTCATCACCCCCTGCCGTCGGGCAATTTGTCCAACGAGCTTGTCGCCTGTTTTGGTGAATGCTACAACCGATGGCGTGGTTCGGCTGCCTTCGGCATTAGCAATGACAACGGGTTGTCCTGCTTCCATCACTGCCACGCAGGAGTTTGTTGTTCCTAAATCGATGCCAACGACTTTTGCCATCGTTTGTTTCCTCCACTATTCCAAATGTCCTAAAACGGTTTATGGCACGATCAACGGGGACCTGAAGAGCCTGACTTTAGTTTTTTGGGGTGACTAAAGTTGCGATTACGAACTGAACAGATTTCGTAAGGTAGCTAGACTCTGGTGGCCTTTAGTTGGAGTTTTAGCTGCAATTTCTCTTCACTAAGCCTTCTCTAAGCAATAGATCCTGTAAATTGATGCCTAGAGAACCACTCTATAAAAGGAGTGTAGAACTGATTTCAGATTAAAGGGAATCGGTTTTCCAGATGCAAGAAGTTCCTGTTTCCGATCCCCTTTGTGCAATCAATGAACAAATCACTCAGGATTGAGTGCTTTAGATTAACCCAGGTTCACTTTCACAACCTTGTTCTTTTCTTCTTCAGCCTTCGGTAAGGTGAGTTTTAGAATGCCATCTTTGTACTCAGCCTGAACATTGGTATTCTGTACCCGCGCAGGTAATGGAATTATACGCTGGAACTTGCCGTAGCGAAATTCTGTGCGAGTCATTCCTTTTTCTTCCGTTTTTGTTTCTGACTTCCGTTCGCCCGTAATTGAAACAGAGTCTGCTGATACTTGCACATCTAGATCTTTCGCATCCATACCTGGGACTTCTAGCTTAAGATGAATCGCATCGGAAGTTTCCTCCATTTCGGCTGCGGGCACAAAGGTAATGCTATTTCCAGTTTCGCGGGCGGTTGGCATGATCTCGTCAAACAGGCGATTCATCTGCCGTTGCAATGTATCAATTTCCCGAAACGGTTCCCAACGAACGAGTGCCATAGGAATTTACCTCCTGTAATGTCGATACTTGCAATGTTGTTTATGCGGTCGAATGAACTGTATCCAGCGGGTTGTTTACGCTGAATGCTTGAAGCTTTAGGCAGGTAGTCCACTACTGGGGACAGGATTCGCTGAGTTTGTAGTGCAGGCTTTAGCCTGTCACGACTGAAGTCGTTACTACAAACTACAAATGCTGAATCTGCCATGGTGCTGAACCCAGAAAAGCAGAAATAGGATTTCCTGGAGTTCTGCACTGAAGATTCAAATTAAAAATAGGGAAAAAATCTGAGGACTTTCTGAGGATTGGCTGAATTTGCCTCGCTAATTATTAGATTGAAGGGGAAGTGAATCATTGCTTGGTTTGATCGTAGGAAAATGGAGATAAAGGGTGGTAGGGTGGCGGCAGAACGATGAAACTATTGATTATCGATGACGATCGCGAAACAACTTCTGTTCTGAGCGCTGTACTGACTGCTCAGCAATTGACGGTGGATGTTGCGCCGGATGCTCAGACGGCACTGGCACTGCTCCAAACAGTTCCCTACGATTTAATTGTGCTGGATGTGATATTGCCTGATGCAGATGGTATTTCCCTCTGCCGCACGATTCGGCAACAGCAGCAAACTATCCCGATTTTGCTCTTGACGGCGAAGGATGCAGTGGGCGATCGCGTGGCTGGGTTAGAAGCAGGAGCAGATGACTATCTCACCAAACCCTACGATTCAGCAGAATTGCTGGCGCGAATTCGGACCTTGCTGCGACGAGGACAGACCCCTATTACTGAAACCCTGACCTGGGGAGCGTTGCAGGTCGATCCTCAAGCTTGCAGAGTCACCTATCAGGGCAATCCCATTAAGCTGACCCCCAAAGAATACCGGTTGCTGGAACTCTTTTTGCGCTATCCTCACCGGGTTTTTGATCGCAAAGCATTGCTTGATCACGCCTGGTCAATTGACGAATGCCCAGGGGAAGAAGCTGTGACCACCCAAATCCGGGGACTGCGCCGCAAGCTAGAAGCCGCCGGACTGCCCACCGACCCGATCGAAACGCTATATGGACTGGGCTATCGCTTACGAGCCTGGCAACCGGATCCGCCCTCCCCGGAACTTGACATTGGAAAACAGGAGGCGATCGCCGCCATTAGGCAAATGTGGCAGGAGTTTCAAGGACGACTCCAGGAGCAGTTAAGCCTACTGGAAAAAGCAAGCAGCCACTTAGCCAACCAAACGCTAACCCCAACACAACAGCAGCAGGCCCAGTCCACTGCTCATCGGTTGATCGGTTCCCTCAGCGCTTATGGACAACCAGAGGCAGCAATACTAGCGCGACACATCGAGCAAGGGTTTGCTGCGCCTCAATCTGCGATCGCCCTTCAATTAACCAGCTTGTTACAGCAACTGCGGCAAGCCACCACCCAACCTTTCTTCGCCAAGGCTCCTGCAAGCTCAACAGCATCTCAACCGCCGCTGACCCACCGGATTTTGGCGATTGCCCCTAATCTAACCCTCTTACAACCACTCCAAACCGCAGCACCCAATTGGGGATGTCATCTGGACACAGCCACCGACCTCACCAGTGCCCGTCAGCAGCTTTTGACCCAAACGCCCGATGCCATTATTCTCGATCTAGACTTCCCAGATACCCAGAAAACAGGACTCACCCTCCTAACCCAGATCAAACGCCTGGGACCTACGCCCGTCCTGATTTTGACCCAGCAAGATAGGTTGCGCGATTCTCCTTCAAAGACGCTGCGCGATCGCATCACCGTTGCCCGTTTGGGAGCCGATGCCTACTTGCAAAAACCTGCATCTCCCAGCGATATATGGCGCGTCATTCATCGCCTGCTGCACCGCTTTGATCCCATCACCGCCAAGCTGCTGATTGTAGATGACGATCCCGACCTGCTGACACGATTGCAGACGCAACTGCAACCCTGGGGGTTTCAAGTCACCGGGCTGAGCGATCCCAGCCAGTTTTGGTCGGTGCTGCAAACAACCCGCCCCGATCTGCTACTGCTAGATGTGTCCATGCCCGAATATAGCGGCATTGACCTGTGCCGAGTGGTTCGTTGCGATGCCCATTGGTACGCACTGCCTATCCTATTTCTGTCTGCCCATGCCGATGCCAATACGTTGCATAAAGCCCTGTCAGTCGGAGCCGATGATTACGTCCTCAAGCCGATCGCCGAAGCTGATTTAATTCAGCGAATCTTACAACGCCTGGGACGCACGAGTGCTCTGGAAGGGATGCCCATTTTAAGGTAGGCTGAATATACGAGACTCTGAGTGAGACTCCACACGAGTTAGTTACCTACCCATCCGCGTCGAATTCTGATGCTCCAACTCTAGACGCATCTGCTCTTGATGATGGGCGATCGCCTCCTGATGCGCCTGATCTCCCGCACTCCCTGCTTTTCGAGAATCTAACTCACTGAAGGCATCCAGGCGACCATACAAAATCACTACATCCCCAGGATGAATCACCGTCGAACCCTGAGGTGCCCCAATGTATGCTCCATCAAACCGCTGAATTCCTAGCACCAGCATCCCCTCCTGATACAGATCAGTTTCCTGCAACGGCTTGTCTGCCAGCCAATCGTCGGGGTCAATTTGCAATTCCATCACCCCATAATCTTCCGCAAGACGCAGCAGGCTGGCATAATCTCGCGCGTCTAAATGAGTCCAGCGCCGCAGTGCCCACTCCACCCAATGCGAGAGCAAACGACTGACCCAGCGATTCGTTGCCAGCACCCACAGCACCGCAATTCCCAGCAAAAGCAACCCCAGCCGAGGCAGCCACTCGCGCGGCCCTGCCACATTAATAAACGTCAACACCAGCGAAGAAATCACCGTAATCAGCCCAGCATTACCCAACAGCATCAGCCACATCAAAATACGGCGGCGTACAGGGTGAGCAACCACCAACTCAGATTCACTGGTGGTGAAACCCGAACCTGTGATGGCAGAATGGGCTTGAAATTTAGCCGCCTCGCGAGATAGCCCAGTCAAGGTCAATGCTTCAGCGGCAATCCGAGTGATCAATAGCGACAGAGTAATGGTCAGTAAAACAGATATTAACGCTGCCAAGCAAAACACCTCCTAACTGGGTAGAGGACTCCATAACCTGAAATTTCACCATAGAGATACAGAGCCACTCCTCCGTACCCTCAGTATCTCTGTGGCCCTAAGCCACAATCTTTAGCATACGCTGGGATAGCTTGTAGTCAGCACTTCAGTGCTAAACTATGGAAGAAAAACCCGCCCATTCCAGGAGCAACATTTTGTCTGAGGGTCGGTTTCATCTTCAGAAGCGATTGGTGAATATGGGATTGCTCGTTGCGATTTTGCTTCTGGGCAGTACCGGCGTTGTGGCCCTCCTCAATGCCCGCGAGTGGCAAGCCATCCAAAAACAAGTGCAACATACCTACAACCTGTTGCTGACCCTGGAGCAGACAAAAACCAACCTGAACGGCACAGCGAAAGCGCAGCGAGGCTATCGGTTGACCCAGGGCATCGAGTCTAACTCTAAGATCTTTTTGCAAGACTATCAAACCAGTGTGCAACAGACGCAGCAAGCCCTGGCGCAACTACAGCAGTTGACGGCAGACAACCCTACCCAGCAAACTCGCCTACAAGAAATCAACACTCTCTGGCAGCAGTATCAGGCACTCCATCAGTCTCAGGTGGAGCCATCCCTAACGGAGAATCAATCTGAAGCGCGAATCTCCTCTGTGATTCAAACGTCTGATCGCCTCCAGCGACAAATCTTTGCCCTGCTCAACCAGATGTCCACCACCGAGCAACAGTTGCTGGAACAGCGCATCGCCGTCACTGCCCGCCTGACGCGCACGGCAAACCATATTCTAGCGATCGCCTATGGCTTAAGTCTGGTATCCCTGGCGACCATCTATGCCCTACTGCGACGGGAAGCCAGAAAACGACACCAAGCTGAAGCCAATCTCCGCCGCAGCGAACACAAGTTTCAGTCTGTGTTTGATGAACTCGACGAATTTGCCGGACTGCTAACTCCAGAGGGGACACTGATTGAAGTTAACCAAGCCCCCCTCATCTTTGCTCAAGTGACACGGGAAGAAATACTGGGCAAGCCTTTCTGGGAATTTTCCCTCTGGCAGCAAAGTTCAGAATTAACTGAAACTGCCAAAACAGCAGTCAGTCAGGCAGCGGCGGGGCACTTCTTTCGCACTGAAGTCACCTTCAACAGCGCCATTGGGCAGCCCCATACCTTTGATGTCTCCGTGAAACCTGTCCATTCGGCTCAATCAAAGCAGGTGATGTGGCTAATTGCCGAAGGACGAGATGTTACCACTCAGGTGCAATTGCGGGATGCACTGCGGCAGGAACGCGATCGCTCGCTTCATCTCATCAACAGCAGCAAAGACGGCATTGCTGCGTTTGATGAAACGGGTATCTGCACCTTCTGGAATCCCGCAATGGAAACCCTAACGGGCATTCCCCGCGATCGCGCCATTGGGCAATGTGAGATGGATCTCTTTCGTTCCCTTGTTCCAGACGCTACCCTTCAGCACCTGCCTCTGGGCACGGCAGATACGGTGACGGCGTTCGACTTTTCCTACTTCCATCCCCAAACTGGGCAGATCCAATTTCTTGAAGCCCACTACTCGCCCTTGCACAACGGCAGCACAACCGTAACCGGGGGATTAATCGTGCTACGGGATGTCACCCGGCAGCGCGAACTAGAGCGACTCAAGCGAGAATTTATCTCTATCATCAGCCACGAAATTCGCACACCACTATCTTCAATTCGCGGTGCTTTGGGATTGGTGGCCGAAGGCATCTTGGACGATGATCCCCAAACTGCTAAAGAGATGGTGAGCATTGCCAATAACAACATCGAGCGGTTGGTGAGACTGGTCAACGACATTCTGGCACTCAATCGTCTGGAATCGGGACAGGTGGATTTGAAATATCAGTGGTGTCCGGCGGTTTCCCTGGTACAGCAAGCCTTTTCCAGCGTTGAAGCCCTCGCTACTGCTCATCAAATTCACCTAGAGGCAACTGTACCTAACGATCTCTGGATCTGGGCTGACCCCGATTGGCTAGTGCAGGTTCTGGTCAACTTGGTCAACAATGCCATCAAGTTCTCTCCTCCCCAAACAGCGATCGCTGTCACAGCAGAGGCGATCGCCTCCGAGTCTATCATCCAGTTTGCGGTCATCGATCAAGGGCGCGGCATCCCAGCAGACAAGTTACAAACCATCTTTGGCCGCTTCCAGCAGGTTGATGCCTCTGACTCTCGCCAAAAAGGCGGAACCGGACTAGGACTGGCCATCTGTCGCCGGATTGTGCAACAAAATGGCGGGCGCATCTGGGCAGAAAGCGCACTGGGCAAGGGTAGTACATTTTATTTCACACTGCCCCATCCAGAGCATCAGGAAGAGGGAAGGTTCTTTAAGGTAGAACGTTCAGTTTAGGAGCCTGGCGTGAAATACGCTCTATTTTGTCAAGAATGCCGTATTTTCAAAAGATTTCACTGCCTGCCAAGATAAAAACTTGGAGTGATGCCCGTTTCGTGACTCATGTTTTGATCGCTCAGGACGAGTACGACGGGGCTGCCGTTATTCATTGCAATTGCGTTTAGATTAAACGCCTGGGTGCAGCACTTCAGCCCAGACGTGGCAGGAATCAACAGCACGTTGTCGGTACCCCGTTGTTGGCAACGATCGCACAACCCGTTGAGGGCGATCGCTTCAGTTTTAACCCTGTCATGTGTATGGGCAACACTCTGCCTATCCTCAAAGCAGTATCTTATGTCTAATTCCAATCTAAATCGCTGCATCTTATTGATTGATGATGAACCCGATCTCTGTCGCATTGTCAAAGTCACCCTAGAACGCCTCAAGGGCTGGACAATCTTGACCGCTTATACCGGACAGGACGGCTTCACCATTGCCCAAACCCAACCACTGGATCTGATCTTACTCGACCTGAGCCTACCGGATGGCAATGGCTTGGAGTGGCGGCAAACCCTGAAAACGAATATAGTAACGCGATCAATTCCCGTGATTCTTTTCACAGCCAGTAACCCCGCCGACCCCACCTCCACAGACGAGTTGGGTGGCGATGGTGCTGACAACATTGCAGGGGTCATCCTCAAACCCTTTAGCGTCCTGCAACTCGCCGATCAAATCTGTACCCAACTCCACTGGTAAAAGGGTTTGTAGCAAACCATTCCTGTCTCCGCAAAACGCAGTACATCCCCCTACGCAATCAAGTCAACCTGAAACCTCAACTCCTCTCAGTGTTTCCTTAGAATTTTGGTTTTTAATTGGGAGCAAAACCTGCACTGATTACTGTCTATCTTCCAGGGTGCGGAGCCTATTTACTTAAACTCTAGCTTGTTTAGGGAGAAACTTCATGGTAGAGAGCTTTGCAGTTATCTCAAGTAAGGCGGATCGTTTAAGTGCTACCAAAAGAGAAACGCCAAAATTGATACACTTGAACGATTAAGCCTGCACATTACAACTTCAGTATCAATTTAAAGGAAGTTGGGATAAAACCTCTCACGCCAGAAGTGTAGTGGTGTGCTCAAATCTCAGATCGATGCGGCAACAAACAATGATTCAATGATTGATTCCTCAGCAACAACCATTCAAACCGCAAGGCGCATTCTGTTTGTCGATGATGAGTTTGACGTGCGGCGCGTTGTGCAAACCTGTCTGGAAAAAATTGCTCACTGGACAGTGATTGTGGCAGAGTCTGGAGAAGAGGGATTACGGAAAGCTAGAACAGAGCATCCCGATGCGATCGTTCTGGATGTGATGATGCCAGGAATGGATGGCTACCAGTTTCTCAATGCTCTGCTGCTTCAGCCAGAAACGCGATCGATTCCCGTGGTTTTATTAACGGCTAAAGCCGACTCTTTGGACGTTAAGCAGTATGAAGTAATGGGAATCAAAGGCTTGATTGGTAAACCCTTTAACCCGTTGACCCTGCATCGAGAAGTTGCGGCTTGCTTGAATTGGTCTGTCTAACGCAAAGAGAAATAAACACAACAAATCATTGCTTCAGAATTTCTACATTTTTTCAGGATAGGTTTTACCTGTCAATTGCATTAAGCCAACAACGCTTAACGCACTTCTTCCCTTTGGCATGATTCTAGCCGAATAAGCCGCAGGCTGATGTTTAGTCATTGCGACCTCTACGTGGGCGATGGTTCTAATGACAGGGCTTTTGCTCCCATCCTAATTTTTCAAATCGGAAAGGTTCAGATGCACTGCACGAGCTTCTCCTAATTCAAAATTTGCTCAAACGCACTTTGATTGATCGCGCTTCACTCTATCAAAACTAGGAGAGCAGACTATGCGAATTGCACAAATTGCTCCGTTGTGGGAGCGAGTTCCCCCTCCAGGCTACGGTGGTACAGAATTAGTGGTAAGTTTATTGACCGATGAACTGGTTCGACGCGGACATGAAGTCACGCTGTTTGCAACGGCTGATTCAATCACCCTCGCCAAGCTGGAACCTGGAGCAATTCAGCCCTTACGCTTGATGGAAGCAACGCCGCAAGAGGCCCAGGTTTATGACGCCTTACAACTGAGCAAAGTTTACGAAAATGCCAGCGACTTTGACATTATTCATTCCCACGTTGATTTTCAAGCCTTCCCTTACGCCAATTTGGTAAAAACACCAACCGTGCATACCACTCACGGCATTATTCCACCCTGGGTTGAGCCAATTTACATCAAAAATAAACACCAGAATTTTGTCAGTATTTCCAATTCCCAGCGTCGAGATGATCTGGGTTTAAATTACATTGCCACAGTCTATAACGGCATTGATCCAAGTAACTATGTTTTCCATCCTCAGCCAGACAATCCACCCTATCTGGCATTTCTGGGGCGGATGTCACCGGAAAAAGGTCCCCATTTAGCAATTGAAATTGCCAAACGCAGTAGTTGGCATTTGAAAATGGCAGGAAAGGTTGATCGCGCTGATCAAGATTTTTTTGAACAGCAAGTAGCACCGCTGATTGATGGTCAACGAATTGAGTTTCTGAGTGAAGCGAATCATGCTCAGAAAAGCGACCTCATGGGAGGAGCCGTAGCGACCCTGTTCCCTATTACCTGGCGGGAACCCTTTGGTTTGGTGATGACCGAATCAATGGTGTGTGGTACTCCTGTCATTGCAATGGCAATGGGTTCGGCTCCAGAAGTGATTGTTCACGGCAAAACAGGCTTTCTCTGTCAAACCATTGATGAGTGTATTGCAGCGATCGATCGAGTGCCTGCCATTGACCGTCGAGTGTGCCGTCGGCATGTTGAGCAGCATTTTAGCGTTCAGTCAATGGTGGATGGCTATGAAGCAGTTTATCGGGACGTATTGGCCAAGAGTTATCAGCCTAATGGCTATCAGAAAGCTCCCATGATTGCAGCCTAGAGCATACAGCTAATGGAGGTGACGATATGGTATATCATCCCCCTCGGCAAGCGATCGCCCTATTGATCATTGAGCCAAATCAACAGCCTTCAAGCTCTGGATTCACTCAAGGCGCGATCGCGCCAAACGATACCCAACACATCCACCAACAGATTACTCAACTTGCGTCAGCCCTGGCAAAGGCAGGGTGGCAGGTCGATCAATTTGTTGGAAAAATTGGCAACGGGGAAGGTAATCAGTTAGCAAATCACTGGATGACCGTTCAGCACTCACCGAATCATTGCAAAATTTACCTTGACACACCAGATGTTGCTCAATTTGTGCAGCAGTTTTGCAAATTTGCCCTTCAAGAAGGACGAAACTATCCGCTGATTCACACCTGGAATGGTTTAGCAGGTCAAGTAGGATTGCAACTGAAACAGTCAGAGAACATTCAGTGGATTCATTCTCATTGGCAATATGACAAGTTGTGGAGTCAAGAGGGACTTGAAATTGCTCGGCAAACCAGTGGTTATCCCTCAGCTTATGTGGCTTGGGAAATCTGGCGACATGCAGATGAAATCATTGGACTCACTGCCAATGATGAATCGACTTCTCGCAATTTTCAATCCTCCTTATTCGAAAAATTGCGTCACCTATCCAACGTAGAAGCCAAGTGTGAGTTAGGATATTCTGCCTCTGACGCGGTTATTTTATGGGTTGCCCCATCTCCTCGATCCACAAATCAAGGGATTCAGCAAGTTGATCGCTGGCTTGAAGTCGCCATTCACCTGAATCAACTCTCGACGACCAATCCCCATCGCTTCCGAAGACATCAGTGGGTATGGCTTCCAGATACTTTGAATTTAGTAGATGATGCCGCTGCAATACGTTCCGCCATTCAACGCAAAATTGCCCAGCTCAAGTTGCATGATGTTTACTGGTCAGTACCTTGTGCATCTGAAGGTTTTGAACGTTACTATCGTGCTGCGAATGTCTGTGTGCTTGCTAACTGGAATGAACCCTTTGCTGACAAAGCTCTGCAGGCGATCGCGCAGGGTTGCCCTGTTATTGCCTCACAATTGGGCGGTGCGAGATTCGCTGTCATTCCCGAAGAAACCGGAATACGAGTTGCCACCAACACTCCAGCAGTCTGGGCAGAAGCGATCGCACAGGTGTTGCAAGGCGAGCAATGGGTGCAGCGATTACAACAATATGCCGCTGGTCGCTGGCATCCGACTCTAGGTTGGGCGATCGTGGCGGCTCATTTGAGCGAAATTTACCGACGATTATTGGCACAAACCATCAGCCAAGTTCCCCTCTGGCAGAGTCAAAAACCCTATTCAATTCTGTTACCACAACCCGCCACCGTTGTAAATCTTACCGATTTCAAACAGAAGGTCGAGACACTGTATCATTCGCCGCCTCCACCAGTCACGGTGCCGTTGCTGACTGCTGAATCTGTGTCTTGAAGCAAGCATTTGCGATCACGCAGCATGCCGGATGGCCGATCGCGCAGCGTACTTTCGGTACCACGTCCTCAGAAAGTCCTTAGACTTCCTGATTAACCTATGGCAATAGACTTCAAGTTTTGATGAAAGTGTGGTGTGTGCGAAATTTTCAAGACTCAATTTGCAACTATAGCGATCCTATTTGTTGGAACTAATTGTGGCTGGATATAGCAATCTCGATATTGCCAAACATTTGATAATTTCTGTGGATACGGTTAAAACCCATGTCCGCAGTCTGCTGAACAAAATGGGAGTTAGTAGCCGAACCCAACTTGCGGTGGAAGCACTGCGGCTTGGATTGGTGGCGTAAAGATCTGGAGAATTCGCCGGTTTCTTTTTTATATTCTTCACTAAAGGAGTATTCCAATGCATCAACGGATTTTAGTTGCGATCAATCACTCCGCTGGCAGTGAGCAAGTGTTTGAAGAAGCTCTGGAGTTAGCGAAAGACACAGGAGCCAAACTGATGCTGCTACATGTTTTATCTTCTGATGCTGTGGGTGGGTTTGCACCCTTTTCAATGGGAATGCTTTATTCGCCGCTAATAGCTAGTGAATTGGCAGAAGCTCACCGGAAACAATGGGAAGCACAAGAGGAAAGGAGCCTAAAACTTTTGCGTGCTTATGCAGAGAAAGCAGCCGCAGCCAATGTCACAACTGAATTTACACAAAACTTGGGCGATTCAGGTGGAGTTATTTGCCAGCTTGCTAAGATATGGGATGCCGACTTGATTGTGATGGGTCGTCGTGGCTTGACGGGTTTAGGAGAATGGTTATCAGATAGCGTGAGTAACTATGTAATTCACCATGCACCCTGTTCGGTGTTCATTGTTCAGGGTAAGACTTTGCAAGATACAACTGCTAGTAATGCACAAGAGGTGGTAGTTCAACAATAGTAGTTCGCCGATTCTGTGACAGAGGGCATCCCAACTTTGTAAATTTGTTTACTCTTTGGGAAGAGTATAGCTCTATAACAGCGTTTTTGAAACTTTGTAGAGCAGGTTTTAGTTTGTATTAATGGCTTTAGTTATGACGGGCTACAGCAGAAATGTTGAATCTTTGATGGCAAAACTTTCCACAATGTCGGCATTTAGCTGCCCCGACAACCAAGCTTATTGACCGTAATTGTATTAGACAGCTCGTTTTTCGGCAAAAACAAAATTTTTGATCTAAAAAACAATCTATTTCCTTCGCTTTTAGTTGGCGTTGCACCAAAACTGCTTGTCAGGGATCAGGAGAGCTTTATGTTAAAGCCGATTCAGGGATTAATGCAGAACCTTCATCAGCCTATGATCAGCCCCATTCTCAAACTAGTTGTCACGATCAGTTTCAGTCTGTTGCTAGTCAGTTGGAAACCCACAATGGCACTAGCCGCTCCCAACATTCCCAATCCGAGTGAATTATCCCGCGCAGTTCAAGAAATTGAAAATCTGGATGTGATGCGTTCTGGGTTAGCTGCTTCTCTGGAAGGGCGCACCGAAGAACCCACAATGCAAACCATGCAGGAAGTTTGCCGCCCAGTGGGGATGCGAGCTATGCAACTGAGCCAGGAGAATGGCTGGCAGGTGAAGCAGATCGCGAAGAAATATCGCAACCCTGCCCATGCTCCCGATAACTTGCACACCCAGATCGTCTTGGCAAAGTTTGAGCGCGAACCTGAACTCATCGGTCTTTGGGATCGAGAGACGATAAATGGACAGCCAGGAACTCGCTATTATCGCCGCATTGACGTGGAAGCAAGTTGTTTGGTCTGTCATGGAACAAAAGAAAACCGTCCTCAATTCGTTAAAGATAACTATCCCCAAGATTTAGCCTACAACTTGCATGTAGGTGATCTGCGCGGGATGTATGCCGTGTTTATTCCTGATGATATGAAACAAGCGATTCAAGATGCGGTCAATCTACAATCCTAATATTGGTTTTAACGATGAAAATGATTGCACTCCGCCAGTTGATTCTATTCATCCTTGTCCCTGCGATTTTCGCATTGAGTCTGAATGTAGGAATTATGATTCATCCAGTTCATGCTGCCATTCGCCAACTGGAAGAAGCCCCTGGACAAATGGTGTATCAGTCTCGCCAAACGCTGAAAGATCAATGGGGAAATATTTGGCAGGCGATCGCCTTTAAGCGAGTACGACCAGAGGGTACAGCAACTATTTATTTGCGCCTGGTTGCTTTTCCTGGTGTTGTAGAAGTGGATCACACTCGTCCGCTTAAATTGATCAATTCGCTCGGAAAAACATGGACAGCCAATGATGTATCGCAGCAAATCTTTACGGATTCTGCCCATCCAGAACCGAACGTCGCTCAGTATGATTTACAGCCAATTTTGATGCAATTAAACCCTGCGGTGCCACTGCGGTTGGAGGTTCCCAGCCTTAGCCAGTCCAGCATTACGCTTAATGTTTCACCAGCACTGCTTGAAGAGTGGCGATCGCTCACCATGCAATCATAACTTCCCAGGGAGCTTGCACAACCACACTGGGGCTAAAGCCTTCAACACGGACAGGACGCAATTGAAGAGTCATGGTATAAATACTGCTTCCCTTTCCGTCCTCCTTTGTCCGCTATTTGCTGGCAGGGTCGGCGCTGTGTTCTAAAGCCTATTTAGTGCATCCACTCGATTCTAGTCAGTGGCAAGAAATTGGCGATCCCACCGAAGCGGCTCTGTTGGTGGCTGCGATCAAAAGTGGATTGAATCTCTGCGGGTTCATTGGAACCGATGTGTCCCGAGAAGCGGCTGATATTGTCTTGTTAGATGACAACTTTGCTACCATCGTGATGGCGATCGTCGAACAGGGACGCGCCATTTATCAGAATATTCGCAAATTTATGACCTATATCCTGGCATCCAACATTCCAGAGATTGTGCCGTTTCTGGCAATGGTGTTTTTGCGAATTCCCCCAGCGCTGACCGTTTTGCAAATTCTGGCAATAGAATTGCAAATAGACAGAGTCGCCGTTGGCTAACTTAAGTTCTCATTAAGCACCCGGTCTGAAATAATCCAGCAGGCGATCGCCCGAATCAGCCCGAATCAGCGCCACTACCACCTCCGGTAAAGCAGTCACCCCTGGATATATAAAATAGCGGGGTTCCCAATAGGGATGAAATTTCTCTTTGAATTCATGCAACCCTCGAAAGTTGTAAAACCGAGTCAAGTGCTCGTAGAGGTAACGCAGTGCTTTTTCTAACTTAGGAGAAAAGGGATTTTCTCCCACACCCGCTAGGGCAGATAAGCCCAAATTAAAACGGTCATACCCTTGTTCTTTAAAGTGCTGAAACAAGGAAATAAAGAGAAACTCCATAGTGCCGTGTTCCACGATTGATCGCCGCCGCATTAAATCAATCGTGATTTCATTCAGCTGGTATTCCGGAATGACATTGGCAAAGGCACTGATTTGTCCGGTTGGTGTTCGGACGACTGCAACTTCACATTCCCGAAGATAGACTTCATCAAACCATCCTAATGAAAACCGCTTCTCGGAACCCTGCTGCATTTTTAACCATTCATCGCTCACTGATCGCAACTCGTTGAGTAGCGCGTCTGTCAGCGGCGGAGTATGAAAATCGACGTGATGTCCTAATTTTGTCAGGCGATTGACAGCATTCCGCAAATTTCGTCCGGCTTTGCCTTGGAGCGTAAATCTTTGTAAATCTACGATCGCCTCTTCACCAATTTTGACAGACTTGAATCCCAGGCGGTGATACTGATCTAAGTAATCAGGATGGGTTTGATAGAAAGCAGGATGCCAATCGTTGCGATGACAAAATCGTACAAATCCTGCGATCGCTGGCGTCACGTCTGTTTCTGGACCAATCGGATCGCCTAAAGCAACAGCACCTCGTCCTTTCGGAACATAAGCAATCACGCTTTCTCCTGAAGGACTAAAGTAGTAAGACTTGTCGCTTAAGAGCGTTAAATGAGCCAGAGATGAGCGCCCGTAACGTTGTACGATTGCTTTTACCCGTTGACGTTCTTCATCCGTAGCAGGTATTCCCCTCAATATCACGGGTCGCCACAACATCCACAACGCATAGGACAATGTACTCGCTCCCACCAGATAGATGGATGTGGCAAAAAATCGCCCGAATCGCGTCGTTGGTTCCAATCCAGCTTGAGCCAGCGTGAAGAACATCGCCAAAGTTTGTCCGATCGCCTGCCATAGATTGAAGCGTGTACTAAATTCTTGACCGAGTAGAAAGAAGCCGGCCGTACCGTAGGCTAGGGTGAACAATAATGCACCGATTAAGACCCGTACCCCCTGGGCGATCGATGGGCGATCAGATTGGGCTGTAAATTGGTGCCGCATCTGCAACAACAAGACAAACAGCCCCAAAGACAGTAATCCCTCCTCATAGTCCAATCCTTTCACAAGATGAGAGGACAAAGAAATACCTAATAGGAAAACCGCAAGCCACCAAGCTAAACGCTTTCGTCGCAGCAGATTTGTCGCCAAGCTGAGTAGAAAAAAACCACTGAGTGCTGCAAATAAATTACCGCCTGCACTGACCTCAAAGGGAAAAATTGCTCTTAGCCACTCCATTCGTTCAGATACACCTGGCGTGACGGCAGATAACAAATTCGTTATCCCCACAGCAGCAATCCAGACGGTAACAATCCATAGTCCGATCGCGCGCTGAGGTAAGTTGGGCTTTGGAGTCGCGCTCATGGTACTGGAGGCGGTAGTGTCCGACATAGGCTTTTGTTGAACTAACAACTTCTAGAAATTAAATTAATAATCTAAGCAAACGATGAAGATCGAATTGAAAAGTTTAGTGTGACCTGCGTGCGCAGTTCACACGTCTAGCAACTTCCTCCCAGATTTTCATCGGCACTCATGTTGCACCAATTCACCTTATTCAAGCCCCACTCAATGACTGCGACAACTCCGCCACCTAGAATACTGCCGTCCTTAGGAGCGAAAATCCCTTCGCTGAGCGATCGCCTCACCAGCCTGCTGAATCGCTTGCAGCCCTCGCCAGAAGTCTTGGTAATCTTCTCTGCATTGATTATTGGTGGAGGAGCAGGCTTAGCAATTGTTTTATTTCAAAACTTAATTTACTTAGTGCAAACTTTGGCATTTGTGCAGGTACTCAGTTACTTATTAAAATGGGGAACTTGGACACTCGCTACTATTCCTGCCTTGGGCGGCTTGCTGATTGGTATCTTGCGTTGGTCGTTTCCAACCCTATTAGGACAAGACCTAGCAGCACTGTTGAGTAATACCAGAGTCCAACTGTTTTCTCCGTTGCGCCCCTTCGTGAAAATGCTGGCTGCTGCTGTATCTTTGGGAACAGGAGCATCCTTAGGACCAGAAGGACCGAGTGTAGAAATTGGCTCTAGTGTAGGTGTATTACTAGGACAAACCTTTCAAGTTTCGCGAGAACGCTATCGTTTATTGCTAGGAGCGGGGGCTGCTGCTGGATTTGCTGCCGGATTTAATGCACCCATTGCTGGAGTCTTCTTTGCGATCGAGGTCATTTTGGGAACCCGATTTGCTACCCCTGCTGCCAGTTTAATTTTGCTGTCAGCGGTTATTTCTGCCTTAATTGCTCAAAGCTTTTTGGAAGCACATCCTGCCTTTGATTTGCCAACTTATCAATTAATGAACTACTGGGAATGGTTGAACTATTTTGGCTTAGGGATACTAGCAAGTTTAGTTTCAATCATCTATACGCGATCAATTCGATTTGCCCAGGCATGTTTTCAAGGTGAATGGACGAACCAAATAGGGATAGGTAAATTACCTGCTATTACACAACCACTGCTAGGAGGAATAATTGTCGGACTTCTGGCACTCAAGCTGCCACAAATTCTTGGTGTCGGCTATGATGTGCTAGAGTTAATTCTTCAAGGAGAGCAATTTTCTCTACAATTTCTCTGTGTCTTACTAATTGTCAAATTAATCGCCACGGCAATTAGTTTAGGCAGTGGTTTGGTAGGGGGAATCTTCGCGCCTGCCATGCTTCTGGGAGCTTGCTTGGGGAGTGCTTATGGCAATTTCCTGCTTACAATCTGGCCCCATGCCGAAATCGCACCTCCTCCAGCCTATGCCCTAGTGGGAACGGCTGCTGTTTTAGCTGGAAGTGTGAGAGCACCACTGACTGCGATTCTGTTGCTGTTTGAGATGACCCGCAATTACCTGATTGTCTTGCCACTGATGGCGGCAGTGGGGATCAGTGTTTGGGTAGTTGATTTGATGCAGTATAATTCCTCAAATCGAGAATTAGATCTACCCCAAATGGGGGTAAATCTGCAAAACCAGGATGAGATAGAGCTTCTGGGAGATGTAGCTGTTTCTGCCCTCATGAATCGAGATTATTTTGCCTTACCTGCATCGATGCCATTAATTCAGGCAGGACAAACGATGTTACAAAACAAATGCCATACAGCTTTAGTTCTTAATAATACAGGACAATTAGTTGGAGTGGTCACCCTCGCCGACATTCGGCGAAAAATCACCCAAGTTGTCGCTGAACGCTCTCAGTCTATCGATAAGGCATCTCAATCAACTGATCAAAATCCCTTTCAGCAAACGCTTGCAGAAATCTGCACTACAGAAGTTCTCTATACCTATGAGGATGAATCCATTGCCGCAGCACTAGAGCGTATGGGAGCTAGAGGGATATATCTCTTACCAGTAGTTGATAAAGATAACCCCCGTACAGTGGTGGGAGTCATCGAACGTAAGCAGGTGGAGTTAGCAGGAAACTTAGTGATGACACAAGCTGCACTGGCAATGATTTCTCCGCAGGAACCCATCACCGTCAATTCGTCAAGCTGAAGTTGCACAATCTACAAACGTCTCATTTTTTCTACAGGTTTCCCTGGTAAAAGTTGCAGTAATAGGGATAGAGGATTTGAAGTTGTCGAACACTAGTGGCATCCAATCTTCGGGTTTTAAGTATAAAAAGCAACTATTTACTGTTGCAATACACGGGAGGAACTGATGGTACAGCATCTGATTTTTCACAATTGTCCCGATACGGTCAAAGAAGGAATTCGCGACTACTGGAGCCGAAAACAGCCTCGAATTGCTCGACTCTTGCAAACATTTCCAGAGGAGCAACGGCATTTAAGATTGATGGTCGATCGCAATCCTGACGGCTATCAAGCAAGAGCAGTATTAATGTTGCCGACTCAGGTGCTTGTGGCTCAATCCAAAACTCGACAGGACGTGTATCAAGCTGCGATCGATGAAGCTGTCGATATTCTGGCAAAAGAAATTCGTCGCCATAAAGATAAGTTGCGGCGCGATCGCACCCACCGGAAAAAACAACAGCAGCAAACAGACTTTGCCAATGCCCTGGAATGGTTGAAACAAGATATTCGCCAACAACGCCGAGAATTCTTCTTTGATTTATTACGTCCTGTACTACGCAACTTGCGAAATCATGCCCGTCGGGAATTAGTTTTTGCTCAGCTAGAAGGCAAGGTTTCCCCTGATGAAATGACGGTATCCGATCTACTCGATGAAGCGATCCTCCGCGCCTGGGAACGCTTTGAGCAACGCCCACCTCAGCAACCCCTCGATCAATGGATCGGTGGACTAATGCATGAAATCATCGATGAGCGAGAAACTAAGGCAATTCCTGCCATTTCTTTAGAGACTGAAATTCCAGAAGATGATCCACGGTTTCGAGTAGAAAGTGGCTGGATTCTAGACAATGAGCCATTTTGGGGCGATTTGGAATCTTTGACTTTAGAAGACATCCTTCCCCAACACGAAGTTGAAGAACCCTGGGATGCCTACAGCCTTGATGAGAAAGAGCGGTGGTTGTTTGCCCAATTATCGAAATTGCCCAAGCTGCAACGTCGGGCATTGATGCTTTACCTCTTAGAAGGATGGGAGGTGGAGGAAATCGCCATGCTGCAACAACGAAGCGTTGCGGAAGTACAGGCAGATATTGAAGCGGCACAGACTTTCCTTAAAGATCAGTTGTGGCAGCAAATCTATCAACGTCAAAACTGATTGGTAAGTCGCCCACACGTTAACAGACAAGACAACACTCATTCACCTCAGATTTCCCTCAGATTTTCGGCTTAAGCTTAAATAGCCCAGTTTGGATGAAATGCAACGATGCTGACTGAAACGCGCCAGGTTAAGGATTTGATGACGACCGACCCGGTGACTGTAAAGCCGATAGATTCTGTTGAAACGGTTTTGCAATGTCTTGAGGAAAACCACATCAGTGGACTTCCTGTAGTCGATGAAACAGGTAAGGTGGTTGGCGTCGTTTCAGAAGCAGATTTGTTATTCAGAGAGCGTCCTGTTCGCTTGCCATTGTATCTCTCGTTTTTAGGTGGAATTATTTATCTCGAACCGCTTGATCATTTTGTGCAGCAGTTGAAAAAGAGTTTAGGGATTTTAGTTCAGGATGTGATGACACCTAACCCAATCACGATCGCCCCAGATGCTCCTATCTCCCAAGCGGCTGATTTAATGCTAGAGAAACGAGTAAATCGTCTACCTGTTGTGGATGAAGCGGGCGCACTGGTTGGGATTATTACACGGGATGATCTATTACGTGCGTTGAAATCAGATTGATTGCATGACTCTTCCCAGAGAAGTTCGCAAGGAGCTACAGGATCATGATCAGCAAAATTTCAGACTCGCTTCAAGGTGATAATCGCTCAGCGTTATCATTCTCTTCTTCGCTCCGTTCCCAGATCAGTGGCTTTTTAGAATTGAGTTTGCTGATCCTTATTTTCGGCGGCTTGGGCTGGTTCACGGTCACTAATCATTCTCCAATCAGCGCGATTTTGTTGATGATTGCAACCGCAGGAGTGCGTGGCTGTTGGCTAGCGGGGTTTCCAGTTTGGGCTGGCTTACTCTCGCTGACGTTTAGTGCTACCTGGATTCTGGTTGGTGCCCTGACGGATAGTGGCATCTATGGATGGGCAGTGGCGATCGCCCTCAGTTGGATGAACGTTTTTTTACTCGATATTAGCCTGTCCCATCTGATCGACCGTTTCCATCAAACTGGATGGCGTTACTCGCAAATCTTTTGGCTTTTGACTATTATCTACACTCTTAGCGCAATGATAGGAGGAATTCTGTCGATTCTATGGAAAGTCTAAATGCAAAAAGTCGATGGATGAGATTTTTGTTATGGAACTCGGATTAATCGGACTAGGGCGGATGGGTGCTAGCATGGCACGTCGGCTAACACAAGCTGGACATACAGTTATTGGCTACACTCGCCAACCTGAAAAAGCAGAGGCATTAGTAAAGGAAGGAGCGATCGCCCGTGGCGTGACTGCTTTCTCTAATTTAGTGAATGCGCTTGCCAAACCCCGTACCTTCTGGCTGATGTTGCCAGCCGCAACAGTAGATGCTACATTGCATGAACTAGTACCTTTGCTCGATGCAGACGATATTGTAATTGATGGCGGCAACTCCTACTACGTTGATGACATACGTCGCGCAGCTCAGTTAAAAGTCAAAGGCATTGAATACGTGGATTGCGGCACCAGCGGCGGCATTTGGGGAGCGGAACGCGGCTATTGTTTAATGATTGGTGGCAAGGTAGCCACAGTAAACCGATTGCATCCCATCTTTGCGGCCTTGGCTCCTGGGGTTGCCGCCGCAACACGCACACCGGGTCGTGTAACAAGGGTCGGAACGGTGGAGCAAGGCTATCTGCACTGTGGCTCTCACGGTGCTGGGCATTTTGTCAAAATGGTGCATAACGGCATTGAATACGGCATTATGGCAGCCTATGCTGAAGGGCTAAATATTCTGCACTACGCCAATATTGGTAAACAGGCGCACGCTGTGGATGCAGAAACAACGCCTTTGCGAAATCCAGAGTTTTACCACTACGACTTTAATCTTGCCGATATCGCAGAGGTGTGGCGTAGAGGCAGTGTGATTAGCTCCTGGTTACTCGATTTAACGGCAACTGCCCTGCTCAAAGATCCCCAATTAAACGACTTCGATGGTCATGTGTCTGACTCTGGAGAAGGACGATGGACGCTGATTGCTGCTGTTGAAGAAGGCGTTCCGGCGCCTGTTTTGAGTTCAGCCCTCTACTCGCGATTTAGCTCACGGGGTCAAGCCGACTTTGCAGATAAGCTGCTCTCTGCTTTGCGCTATGAGTTTGGTGGACATGTGGAAACCTACCGTTCTGGTTCTGGAGGTAAATGATCGTAGCCACACCGTCTGATGCACTTGTCTTGTTTGGAATCACAGGTGATTTAGCCTACAAGAAAATCTTTCCAGCGTTGCAGGCAATGATTCAGCAGGGACACCTGGATATTCCGGTGATTGGGGTAGCAAGGCGTGACTGGAGCATTGAGCAATTACAAAGCCATATTCACAGCAGCCTGGAGGAACGGGAAGGGGTGGATGAAGCTGCCTTTAAGAAGCTGTGTTCATTACTTTGCTACATTTCAGGAGATTATGGCGATCGCGCGACTTATGAAAAGCTTTGTCATGTCCTAGAAAACTCAAAGAGTCCCTTATTTTACTTAGCGATTCCGCCCAGCCTGTTTAGCACCGTCGTAGCTGGATTAAAGCAGGTCAATTGTTCTCAAAATGGGCGTGTCATTGTAGAAAAACCCTTTGGACGCGATCTTGCATCTGCACGCCACCTGAATCAAATTCTCCACACGCTGTTCTCAGAAGAACAAATCTTTCGGATTGACCATTATCTTGGCAAAGAGCCAGTTCAGAATCTGCTTTATATGCGCTTTGCCAACTCCCTATTAGAACCCATCTGGAACCGTACCCATGTTTCTAGCATTCAAATAACAATGGCTGAAACTCTCGATATTCAGGGGCGCGGCAAGTTTTATGAAGAAACAGGCGCCATTCGAGACGTCATCCAAAATCATCTGCTTCAAGTGCTTGCATGCCTCATTATGGAGCCACCACTCACCGAGGATAGTGATGCAATTCGCAAAGAAAAAGCACGTATCTTAAAAGCAATTCGTCCAATTGATCCGTTCGATGTTGTTCGGGGGCAATATCGTGGCTATCGCCAGGAGACTGATGTTGCCCCTGACTCTAAAGTAGAAACGTTTGCAGCGATCAAGCTCGAACTCGAAACCTGGCGATGGGCAGGGGTGCCAATTTACCTGCGCGCGGGGAAATGTCTACCGATTTCTGCAACAGAAGTGTTACTCAGGCTCAAGCGTCCTCCTCAAGATGTGTTTGGTGAACGGGCGTTTGGATTGGCGAACTATTTTTACTTTCGTCTCAGTCCTAATATGTTAACCGCGATCGGAGTTCGCTCTAAAGCACCCGGTGAGGGAATGGTTGGTAATGAAGTAGGACTGGTTGCTCAGGTTGAACCTGCGAGTGAAATGCAACCCTACGAGCGCCTCTTAGGAGATGCAATTAAAGGAGAACCCATGCTGTTTGCCCATCAGGAGGAAATAGAAGCCCAGTGGCGAATTGTGGAGCCTATTTTGACCAGAAAATCGCCAGTTTATGAGTATGAACCCGGCACATGGGGACCTCCCCTTGCCGATCGCCTGACTCCACTCGATGGTGGTTGGCATTTTCCACTTTTAGATTGAATGGAATCAATCAAATTTTGCCCTGAAAATGATCTTAATGATCTTAATTGAGGTCACTATCATGAACATGAGGGAAAATGACTTGACACGCCTGGCATACGGAGGAAAACCAAGTGTCTTCTGAGCTAAATGGTGTCATGTTGCAGGGCTTTCACTGGTTTCTCCAGGAAAATAGTTTTCCCGGTAGCCAGGGGAGAAAGCTTTGGCAGTTTCTCAGAGATGAAGCTCCTCATTATAGATCTATTGGCATTGATGCAATTTGGATTCCACCAGCCTACAAGCCAGCTTTCAATCGCACAAATAGCGTTGGCTATGATGTCTATGCTCACTTTGAGCTTGGCGAATTTCCCATCTCTGGCGATCCCGATCCGAATCCAGAAACTAAATATGGCAGCAAACAAGATTTACTAGCAGCCATCGAAGCACTACACAGTGATGGCACAAATCAGCGAATTCAAGTTTATGCCGATGTGGTTCTCAATCACAAAATGGGAGGTGCTCAGGATGACTATTGGCAGGCAATTCGAGTTGAGAAAGATAATCGCAACATAGAGCGTTGGTGGGATGGCTACGAAAGCGGTCTAATTGAAATTCAAGGGTACACAAAGTTTGAATACCCAGATCGGCAAAATAAGTACTCTAGCTTCAAATGGTATTCTCGCCATTTTGATAGTGTGGATGCCGCCGCAAAAATTCGCCAAGGGGACTGGGAATTTTTTGAACCGTCTGGCAAATATATTTATCGCTACTTGTTTAACGAGGAAAATTATATTCCCCAAGTCAAATCTTTTGCCCAATGGGTATCCCTAGAAAAAGGGAATTACGATTATTTAGCAGGCTGCGATCTGGATTATGGGCGCTATGATGTGCGGGAGGAAATGAAATACTGGGGGTCTTGGCTCGTTCAGGAGCTTGATGTGGATGGCGTGCGGCTGGACGCAGTGAAACACATTAATGCCGACTTCATCCGCGAATGGCTAGGGCACGTTCGCTGGTCTACTGGTAGAAACTTATTTGCTGTTGCAGAATATCTCTCTGGGGATCTTAATGCCCTCCATGCTTATATTAAACGGGTTACATCAGAAGGTGACTATCCCCAACGACTTTGTTTATTTGACTTTCCCCTGCGATTCAAGTTTGGTGATGCCAGTCGTCAGGGGCAAGCCTATGATTTGAGAAACCTCAACAGCAGCACCTTGATGGCTGAACAACCAGCACTGGCGGTTACTTTTGTTGAGAATCATGATTATGAGTATGGTCGTTTCTATGAATCTCATGTCGAGGAGTGGTTTAAGCCGTTAGCCTATGCCTACATTTTGCTACGGCGGCAGGGGTATCCTTGTATTTTCTTCCCCGATTATTATGGTTCAGGCAATTGGTATGAGGCAGAAAGGCAGTGGCATCGCGCTCAACTCTCAGGGAATAGCTATCTCGATCTCCTCCTGCAACTGAGAAAGCAGTTTGCTCTAGGTGAAGAACAATATTACGCCAATCCCAACGTTGCAGGCTGGGTAAGATTGGGGTTTGTTCCTGGCGCAAAGGGGGCTATGGCTGTTGTCATCAATAATGCATACAACCGTGTGGAGGCAATTCGTATGAATACGGGACGTTCGAGCAAACGTTTCTATCACCTGGCAACCATTAAAGCAACGCCAGATGGCTTCCTGGTTGTGCGCGATCGCTACGAAATGTATGGCAGTAAAGCCGAAGAACTCTACACTGATGAATTTGGTTGGGCTGATTTCCTGGCTGATGGCGGCACGGTTGCCATTTGGATTGAAGATGGGGTGGGATTATCGAGTTAAATCAAGTTTGTAAAACCTGATCGCAAATTCGCACCACGATAAACACTAAATTGTCATTCTAAGGAGTCAAAATTTTATTGCAAAATGCCTATTGTTGAAGCTTAAGTACATCTCTGGTGATTGCCAGTTCCAGGAAAAAGACAATTATCTATCAAAATCATCATTGAAACCATCAAATTTATGCGCTACCGTCGATTTAGCTACCGATATACGGGTGTTTTTTCTGGCATAACTTCGCCTTCCCAGTCCACCGTTTGGGAAGGTCAACTTCAGGCAAGCTTTGCCTATCCACAGTGGCAACCCGCCGCCGACCTCTATGAAACGCCCACCGCCCTAATTGTGAAAGTTGAAGTGGCGGGCATGGTGGAAGAAGACTTTGAAATTTCCCTCTACGAAAATGCCCTGATAATTCAAGGTGTGCGCCCCTGGGAGAGCTTTGAAGGGGAGGGACTGTACCACGCTGTTAACATTCACTATGGTGCTTTTCGACTGGAAGTTCCCATCCAGCAGCGAATTGAGCGCGATCGCATCCAAGCTCGTTACGACCGAGGATTTTTATATGTAATTATACTTAAAATGGAGGTATGATTATGAACATTGATTCTATCAGTACTGATCGGAGTCCCGAAACAGACGCCCAAAATATTGCCAAAATTCCCGATGCCTTACCTGTATTACCTTTGATCAATACCGTTGTTGTTCCCATGGCGGTAGCTCCCATAGTCGTCGGGCAAGAGCGATCAGTCAAGCTTGTAGATGAAGTCATGCGTACTAATCGGCTAGTGGCACTGGTGGCGCAGCGGCACCCAGAGGCCCGTCCAGCAGGTCCGGATGATATTTACCGTATGGGGACAGCCGCCATTATTCACCGACTGTTGCGTTTACCGGATGGCACCCTCCAACTCGTCGTTCAGGGACTGGAGCGCATTCGCATCCTGGAATTTCTGCAAACCGAACCCTTTCTGGTCGCGCGGGTAGAACAATCGACCGAGCAGGTGACAGCGAGTACGGAACTGGAAGCGCTGCGCCGCACGCTGGGTGAGTTGTTTAGCAAACTGGTGCCCCTGACGGAGGATATTCCTAACGAATTAGCCGCCGCTGGTGAGAACATTGGCGATCCTCGCCTGTTTGCTTACCTAGTCGCGGCAATGACCCCGATGGAAACTCCCGTGCGGCAAGAAATCCTGGAGTTAGATGCAGTGGAAAATAAACTCCAGCGACTGATTGAGATTGTCCAACAAGAATTAGCCGTACGGGAGTTACAGCAGCAAATTAGCTCGGATGCCCAGGAAAAAATTTCTAAATCTCAACGGGAATACATTCTTCGGGAGCAATTGAAATCAATTCAGCGTGAACTGGGTGAAGAAAACGCAGAACAAGCAGAAATTCAAGAACTACGCAACCAACTGGAAGCAGCCCAGCTCCCCGAAGAAGCCCGTAAAGAGGCATTCCGCGAATTGTCACGCCTGGAACGACTGCCCGCCATTTCACCCGAATATGGCATGATTCGTACCTATCTCGACTGGATGGTAAGTTTACCCTGGAACACGACCACGGGGGAGGCGATCGACCTGGGATATGCGCACCAAGTATTAGATGAAGATCACTATGATCTGGAGAAGGTCAAAGACCGGATTCTGGAATATCTGGCGGTCAAAAAGCTCAAGAGTGAACGCGCTGCTGTTCTGGAAGAGCAATCCTCTGTCCAGGAAAAGGCTCCAGAAGAGGCACTAGCTTCCCAAAAGCCTCCAGAACCGGTGCTAGAAGATATTCGCCGCGAACCGATTTTGTGTTTTGTGGGGCCACCCGGCGTGGGTAAAACTTCCCTGGGACAGTCGATCGCCCGGGCAATGGGACGCAAGTTTGTCCGCATTAGTTTAGGCGGAGTGAGTGATGAAGCCGAGATTCGCGGTCATCGTCGTACCTACATTGGGGCGTTACCAGGGCGCTTAATTCAAGCTCTGCGACGAGCCGAAACGGCTGATCCAGTGTTTATGCTGGATGAAGTGGATAAACTGGGCAGAAGTTTTCAGGGCGATCCAGCAGCAGCCCTGCTGGAAGTCCTCGATCCAGCCCAAAATCATACCTTCGTAGACACCTATTTGGGGGTTCCTTTTGATTTATCCAGGGTATTGTTTATCTGCACAGCCAACACTGTCGAAACCATCCCCTCTCCCTTACTCGATCGCATGGAGGTTTTAAGTCTCTCCGGCTATACCGAAATGGAGAAGTTGCACATTGCTCGTCGCTATCTGCTGCCCAAACAGCTACGGACAAATGGACTCAAGCCAGAGGAACTGGCAATTACCGATGCGGCACTCCAGCGGATTATTCGGGAATATACCCGTGAAGCAGGGGTGCGCAGCCTGGAGCGAGAAATTGGTGCGGTGGTGCGCAAAGTGGCTCGCCAAATTGCGGAAGGAAAAGTGACAGCCACTACCGTCGAAGCCGAGCAACTTCCTGATTATCTGCGTCGCCCCCGGTTTCTTGATGAAGTGGTGGAACGGATTGATCGCCCCGGTATTGCCACGGGTTTAGCCTGGACTCCTGCTGGCGGCGATGTGTTATTTGTGGAAGCGACCATGATGCCTGGACGTGCCGAACAGTTGGTGTTAACCGGGATGCTGGGGGATGTGATGCGTGAGTCTGCTCAGGCAGCCCTGTCCTATGTGCGGTCTAATGCGGAAAAATTGGGGATTGATCCCAAGGTATTTATGGGCAAAATCGTGCATGTGCATGTGCCAGCTGGGGCGACACCCAAGGATGGACCCTCAGCGGGGGTGACGATGGTGACGGCGATCGCCTCTGTTGCCTCTGGTCGCTTGGTTCGTAATGATGTGGCCATGACGGGAGAAATCACGCTGCGGGGCAAAGTGCTACCAGTGGGGGGAATTCGGGAAAAAGTATTAGCCGCCTATCGAGCAGGGATTAAGACAGTGATTCTCCCCCAGCGGAACAAACCGGATCTAGAAGATGTGCCAGAAGAAGTGCGCCATCAGCTTCAGTTTGTACCCGTGAGTGCGGCGGAGGAAGTTCTGGCGACGGCGTTGACACCTGCCAATTCTTGATGCTTCATTATCTTTCCCATGACCTCTTTTATTCTGCGGGCATTCCTCACCCTCTTCGTCGTTCTCGACCCGATTGGGTTAGTGCCCATTTTTCTGACCCTGGCTGGCGAGTATGCGCCTAAAGTGCAAATGCGAATCATTCGTCAGGCGGTTTTAGTCGCAGGAGGAATTTTATTAGTTTTTGCATTGTTTGGGAATAACTTGCTACGTTATCTAGGCATTAGTGTTGAGGCTTTTCAGGTAGCTGCTGGAATTTTGTTACTGAAAATTGCAGTTGATATGGTGTTTGCCCAGCAGCAGCGAGAAACTAAGGCAGAAGAATCGGAAGCCCAAACCCGGACAGACATTAGTATTTTTCCCTTGGGGACTCCTTTAATAGCCGGGCCTGGGACCCTAGCCAGCATTTTAGTCTTGCAGGGGGAAGCGGCAATCTATCCCTTTGGTACGGCGATCGTTTTAGCTATCGCCATGTTCGTATTGTTGCTGCTTTATGGTTCCTTGGCGATCGCCCAAACCCTGACTCGGTGGCTTGGACGGACGGGGATTAATGTCGTTTCCAGAGTGTTGGGAATTTTACTCGCGGCATTGGCAGTGCAGTATGTAATAGATAGTATTTTGGCTCTCATCAAAAAAACATTGTTTTGAGTACATAGAATAAAAGCAATCAAAAGGGACGCAAAAGAGCGATAATGACCCAACTCATCAGCCCAATGCCAGATAAGAGTAAGCCTTGACTAACAATTTCAATCAAAGGAGGAGATAAGGGATCGTGTCCCAATAATTGCTGTAGAATTGCGCCAGAAACCAGCGAACCCATCGACAGGATAGCTAAACTCAAACGGTTCATCCCTTGTTGTTGCGTGTGCAGAAATTCTTGCTCCAGTCGCCAACCTAGATTGATTCCTAATTCTGAGCGCTCCAGGCGATCGAGTAACACTTCAAACCGCTGCGGAAACTGGGTAGTTAACCGGGATAAATAAAGACTCGACTGCACAGCATCCTGCCATAGCTCAGTTCCAAATAGGCGCAGACGAATTGCCTGTTCCACAACAGGACGCGCGACTTCTACAAAGGGAAATAGGGGATCGAGTTGGCGGGCGATTCCCTCCACATTGGCGATCGTTTTCACGAATAACCCAATCGTTCCTGGCATTTGAATATTATTTTCTCGTGGCACCTTCAGTGCTTCATTGAGTAACTCAGCCAGGTTAATTTCTGTTAAAGGCCGAGTATAAAATCTCCTCAGCAAGCGGTCAAAGGCAGACTCAATTGCGCGTAAGTCTACCTCTAAGCGGGTAAACCCCAACTCTCGAATGGCCTGAGTGACAATTTTGGGTCGCTCGTACACAATGCCAATGAGCAGATCGGTGAGAATACTTTGTGTGCGGGGGTCGATCATGGCAACCATGCCACAATCGAGTAAGGCTAATCGGTCTTGAGTTTCATCACCGATGTATAAAAAATTACCAGGATGCGGATCGGCATGAAAAAATCGATCCAGATAGATTTGTTGCATCACCACCTGAACCGCTAAGGTTGCCAGTCGCTTTTTGCGGGGTTCGGGGAGATCAACCTGATTCAGCTTGATCCCTTCAATCCATTCCAACGTCAGAATGCGATCTGTTGTCCAATTCCAATACACTTTGGGAACAACGACTTGTCCAGGTTTCCAGAAACGGCTATTTCTTAGATTTTGACAGAGTTGTTCCGTATTGCGAGCTTCTCGATAAAAATCAAGTTCGCCCAAAAGACTGTATCGAAATTCTTCTGCTAAGCCAGGTAAGTCGTAAGCTTGTCCAAATTTATCTCGACTAAACCAGTTAGCAAGAGATTCTAGAACCTCCAAGTCCCGCTCGACAATTTCTCGAATACCAGGACGTTGAATTTTAATGGCAACAGTTTGACGATTTTTCAGAATCCCCCGATGCACCTGTGCCAGAGAACCAGCCGCGATCGCTACGGGTTCAATGGTGAGAAATTCAGATTGAAATGATTCTCCAAAGTCGTTTTGTAAAACTGGTTCTATTTCACTCCAGGGTAAAGCTGGAACATTGTTTTGCAGGGTTTCTAAGACTGAAATATATTCTGGACTTAGTAAATCTGGGCGAGTACTCAGCAACTGCCCGAGCTTAACAAAGGTCGGACCTAACTCAATGAGAATTTGCCTGAGAACGTGCGGCAGTGGTAAAGCGGGTTGTTCTGGTTGGGCATCTTTGATAATGCGACTGCGGAAGTAATTCCAGCCATTGCGTAAAATGACTTCAACAATTTCAGCTTGGCGTTGGCTAGCGGCGGCTGATTTGGCAGCAAGTAAAAACATGGAAAGTGCTTGATTAACTTCAGTTACCTGACTAACAAATACCACTGAAGAGAGAAACCAATATTCCCTCCTCAATGGTAAGTGTCAGTTTCAGCCGTTACCTTAGTAGTCAAAGTCACCGCCGCCTGCTCCGGCGCCTGCGGGGGTTTTCTCCTTTGGTTCTGGTTTATCAACAACGATACACTCGGTTGTCAGCACCATTCCCGCTACCGATGCAGCGTTTTGCAGGGCACTACGAGCAACTTTCGCTGGGTCAACGATGCCAGCCTCAAACATATTCACAAACGTGTCTGTAGCGGCATCATAGCCTTCGTCAAAGGGCAGCCCTCGCACTCGTTCAGCAATTACCGCACCATTCGCGCCGGCGTTATCTGCAATCCGACGCAGGGGCGCATAGAGGGCACGTGCCACAATCATTGCACCCGTTAATTGTTCATCTTGAAGATTGTTCTTTGCCCATTCTTCCAGTTGAGGAGCTAGGTGAGCAAAGGTGGTGCCACCACCAGGCACAATTCCTTCTTCCACGGCAGCTTTGGTCGAGTTAATGGCATCTTCCAGTCGGAGTTTACGGTCTTTCAATTCAGTTTCCGTCGCGGCTCCCACTTTGATGACAGCAACACCACCCGCGAGCTTCGCCAATCGTTCTTGCAGTTTTTCTTTGTCGTAGGATGAGTCGGTTTCTTCCATCTGGCGACGAATTTGTTCGCAGCGGGCTTTGACGGCTTTTTCATTGCCTTCAGCCACGATCGTGGTGTCATCTTTGGTGATGGTGACACGACGCGCTTTACCAAGCATTTCCAGCTTGACATTTTCCAACTTCAAGCCCGTATCTTCGCTGATTACCTGACCGTTGGTAAGAACAGCAATATCTTCCAGCATAGCTTTACGGCGATCGCCAAATCCTGGTGCTTTGACGGCACAGACTCGCAATACGCCACGCATGTTGTTCACGACCAGGGTTGCCAACGCTTCTTTTTCAATGTCTTCGGCAATGATCAGGAGTGGCTTGGCTGCTCGTGCCATTTGCTCCAGGATTGGCACCAAATCTTGCACTAGGGTAATCTTTCTGTCAGTAATTAGGATATAGGGTTCTTCCAGAACCGCTTCCATGCGTTCTGCATCGGTCACGAAATAAGGGGAAATATAGCCCTTATCAAAGCGCATCCCTTCTGTGACTTCCAGTTCCGTCTGCATGGACTTCCCTTCTTCTAGGGAAATCACACCTTCTTTGCCGACTTTCTCCATCGCCTCGGCAATCATCTGCCCAACTTCAGCATCGTTGCCCGCAGAAATTGTGGCGACTTGGGCGATTGATTTTGAGTCATCAATCTGACGGGCATGTTCTTGAATTCGGTCAACGATAAAGTGGGTGGCTTTATCAATACCGCGTTTCAGTGTCAGCGGATTTGCGCCGGCTGCCACGTTACGCAATCCCTCTCGAACCATGGCATGGGCGAGTACGGTTGCAGTGGTCGTTCCATCTCCCGCAATATCGTTCGTTTTCGATGCCGCTTGCCGCAGGAGAGACACTCCGGTGTTTTCTACGTGATCTTCTAGCTCAATTTCTTTGGCGATCGTCACACCATCATTGACAATTTGTGGTGCGCCGTATTTCTTCTCCAACACCACATTGCGCCCCTTGGGACCAAGGGTGACAGCCACTGCTTCTGCCAGCGCATCAATCCCTTTTTCAAGACTGCGACGAGCGACATCGTTGTACAAAATGGTTTTGGCCATAGATAATTACCTCCCTGAGATGATTGAGATCATGAGCGTAGAACGTTTGACAGGAATCCAGCCGACGAAGCCGAACTTGACAGAAACTAACAGAAACTAAAGCAGATTTTTTTGCTCATTTTAATGAGCAGAGGTCTCTAGGCAACAATGGCAAGCACGTCTTTTTCTGACAGTAAAACGTAATCTTCGCTGCCTAACTTAACGTCTGTGCCGGCATATTTGGAATAGAGAACTTTGTCTCCAATGCTGACCTCCATTGGGATGCGATTTCCTGATTCATCACGCTTACCCGGTCCAATTTGCACTACTTCACCGACCTGAGGCTTTTCTTTGGCGGTATCAGGTAGCAAAATTCCGCCAGATGTTTTCTCCTCCGCCTGAGCTACTTTAATGAACAGGCGATCACCCAGCGGTTTGACCGTGGAAACATTCAAACTAATCGTTGCCATAGGATATTCGTCCTCCAAATACGCAATCTAATTACGCAATGTACGCCTGGTGCTGTCAAACAAGGGTCTTCAGACTGACACCGTACCTACACCCAATAAGTTGACAACTAAATCTGAGGACTTTCTGAGGAATGCTCTCAACAATCTAACGATCTGGTTGGATGATCGTTTTGATCGCGGTACTCATTTTTTCCACAGATTTGAATGTTCTACTCTAATCAGTAAATATGCAGGATTTAATCTTCAGTAGGTTCTTCACAGAAGTAGCGTTTCCCGTCCAGAACCTTCTGAACCTTTGAGGGTTTTCCGAACTGAGGATTGTGAAAGGAAGTTGTGCTTATGCCAGTGGAAACTGAAACTCAACGATCGCGAAAGCAACCCAACCCCAAAGATGTGGGTGGCAGCTTATTGATTTTTCTAGTCACCCTGTTTTTGCTAAACTTACTGATCTTCCCCAACTTGGGTCCGCGACTACCGGAAGTTCCTTACAGCGAATTTGTTGAGCAGGTCGAAGCCGGACAAGTGGAACGGGCGATTGTTACTCCGAATCGGATTGAGTATCAGTTAAAGCCCAAACCCGGCGAAGCCGGATCGCCACGTGTTTTTGCCACAACGCCAGTGGCAATTGATTTGGACTTGCCCAAGATTTTGCGAGAGCATAATGTGGAATTTGCGGCTCCGCCGCCCAGCAACACGGGTTGGATCGGCACCCTCTTAAGTTGGTTTTTACCGCCACTGATCTTCTTCGGCATTTGGGCATGGTTGTTTACTCGCGCTCAGGGAGGACCAGCGGCACTGACGGTGGGTAAAAGCAAAGCCCGAATTTACTCAGAGGGGGATACGGGGGTTACCTTTGCAGATGTGGCCGGGATCGATGAAGCGAAGGCAGAACTACAGGAGATTGTGGATTTTCTTAAGCACGCTGATCGCTATACCCGTCTGGGTGCCAAAATTCCTAAGGGCGTGTTATTAGTGGGTCCACCCGGAACGGGTAAAACCCTGCTGGCAAAAGCGATCGCTGGAGAAGCCGGTGTTCCTTTCTTTAGCATTTCTGGTTCCGAGTTTATTGAATTGTTTGTTGGGGTTGGGGCTGCACGGGTGCGCGACTTATTTGAGCAAGCGAAGCAACAGGCTCCCTGTATTGTATTTATTGATGAACTCGATGCCCTTGGTAAATCACGGGCGGCGGGCGGCCCGTTTGTGGGCGGCAACGATGAGCGCGAACAAACCCTCAATCAACTACTAACTGAAATGGATGGCTTCGATGCCAATACAGGGGTCATCATCCTGGCGGCAACCAACCGCCCAGAGGTGCTGGACCCTGCCCTGCGTCGTCCCGGTCGTTTTGATCGTCAGATTGCGGTTGATCGCCCCGATAAGATCGGACGCAAAGCCATTCTGGAGGTTCATGCCCGACGGGTCAAGCTGGCTGCTGATGTGGATCTAGACAAAATTGCTGCCCGCACGCCGGGATTTGTCGGAGCCGACTTGGCCAACTTGGTGAATGAGGCCGCCCTACTCGCCGCCCGCCAAAACCGGGATGCCGTGACGATGGCCGATTTTAATGAGGCAATCGAGCGAGTGGTGGCTGGCTTAGAAAAGCGATCGCGCGTCCTCAATGATCTAGAGAAAAAGACCGTTGCCTACCATGAAGTGGGGCATGCCTTGGTTGGGGCATTGATGCCAGGGGCAGGAAAAGTTGAGAAAATCTCGATCGTGCCGCGAGGCGTAGGGGCTTTGGGCTATACGCTGCAATTGCCGGAAGAAGATCGGTTTTTAATGGTCGAGAGTGAATTGCGAGGACGAATTGCGACCTTGCTGGGTGGGCGATCGGCGGAAGAACTCATCTTCGGCGAAGTTTCTACAGGGGCAAGTGATGATATTCAGAAAGCGACCGATCTGGCGGAGCGTGCCGTAACCCTGTACGGCATGAGCGATAAATTAGGCCCGGTGGCGTTTGAAAAAATTCAGCAGCAATTTTTGGAAGGCTATCCGAACCCGCGCCGCTCAGTCAGCCCCAAGGTAGCAGAGGAAATCGACCATGAGGTGAAAGAAATTGTCGATGGCGCTCACCATGTCGCTCTATCGGTCTTGCAAACAAACCGGGAACTGCTTGAAGAAACTGCCCAGACGCTACTGCAAACCGAAATTTTGGAGGGCGAAGCATTGCGATCGCCCTTAGAACAGGTTAAACCTCCGGCTGAACTTCAGCACTGGCTCCGCACAGGCCAACTTCCTGAAGGGCAGGATCTGTTGCAAAACACGCTTAAATTAGTCGATCCAAAATCAGTCGGTCTAGCCACGACCGGTTAACCCAGCAATGGCGTGGGAATTTCTTCCCTAAATCCCCCTCGCATCTCCCAGGGCTGATTCATTGATAATAGAAAAATGACAATGAGAGGGGTGCTGGCTTTTTGAGCATGCCGCCCACTTACTTGATTGATACACTCAAGCAAGTCCCCGACTTTCGCACCCAGCGGCGCTACCGGTTATGAGTCTTGGTAGGAACTGGCGTGGGTTGGGGGGCGGTTCGCCAGGGACTTTGCTAGATACCAAATATTTGTGTACACAGTAAGTCATAGTGTGTATTGACTGCAACTGCTTTCAAAAACGCTGTGGCCAAGGGATGAGGCACTTCAGCCGTCGATCGTGCCTGCGGGACAAACAAAGTTCCCATAAAGAAGGCAAGAGGTTTACTTTGTGCGATCGCTCTATCAACAATTTAAAAGTACTTTGTCTAACGATAACTACCCAATAACTATGTTTGTCAGATTTGCCGTATCTATCCAACCATATCCCTCTTGTGTCACTCCTGCTGGAGCGAATTCTAAAATGCTGATGTAGCATGACTTTCCTATTTTGGTAAATCAAATTTGGCAAAAGGGCGAAACCTAAATGCAGCAAGACATCTGAATTTTACTATCGCCAATGTGACAAAAGAGGGATAAGCTACCTCGATCAGCGATTTTTCGCCAATTTCAAGCTCTTGTTCGCGGACTTGTTTTCCTCCAAGTACAGCACAAAATTGGCACGCGGGATTATCGGCGAGAACCCACACTAACATTGATTTAATGCCTGAGCGCCGCAACCTTTGCGCAACAGCTTGTACTAAATACTTTCCAATTTCTTTTCGCTGATAGCTTTGTCGAATGTAAATGGCAGTCAATTCACCCTTGTATATTGGATCGCCTGTACGCTCTGCTCCTCCATTGGCAAAGCCGACAATCTCGCCAGATTCATTCTCAGCAACATAAGTAAAGTTACCGCCGTTTGAGGCTTGGCTGAAGATATCATACCAAGCGTTTGCTCTGCGCTCATATGACAGGTTCACCAAATGCTCGGCTGACACAATCCCTCGATAGGTTGTTTGCCAAGTATCTACTAGATATGAATGGCAATAGCAGGAATATCGTTGTGGGTGGCATCTCAAACTAGCATCATAATTGATAACTCGATCCAGTTATTTTATTCTTAAGATCGCTCCACAACGACCTAATCGAGGAAGTGCAACTAAGATAAACTCAAAGTACTGCCTCAGTAATAACTCAAGGCAACTCAACTAGGCATTCCCAGGAATGCGATCAATTTGGGCGTAGCCGCTGAAGATGAGTTTTTGACCTTGAGTTTCTAAACGGTTGATCCGCATCATAACGCCATCTAAGTCAAAGCGATCTAGGTCAACCATGTTATTCAAAATTTCTGCCAGAGCATTAGTTAAAGTTTGCGAAAGCTCGCGTTGCGCTTCGGGAATGTCTTGAGCTTCAAATTGGGGGTTTTGAAAAGTGACACGTCGGCGTCGTTCTACTGCTAAAGTTGCTTTTAGGCTAATTAGTACGAGTTCGCCGTTACTGATATCTGCTTTAGCAGCAATTTTGACTTCGTTTTCTGGTAACAGTTGGACTTGAACATCGCTGAAAGAAATTGACTCACCACCGGAAATATCGGCTAAGCCTGCTAGAGAAAGATTTTGAAGGCGTTTTTTGACAAGTTCAGCATTGAAAGCATTATTAATGCCATCTTCAGTTAAGGTAACTTGCGCAACCGCTTGTGTAGGTTGTTTGAGCGTGAGTTTACCGCCGAGAACCGAGCTAAAGTCAATCGCCACCGCATCAGTTTCAAACGACATTTCTTCGACATAAAAGTCTTTACGAATCACTAAACCGCGACCGCTCATTTTGAAGCTGTCAATACTACCTTGCAACAATTTACTAGAGGGATAACAGCGGACAGCGACTTCTACCGATTCGCTACGGGTGAACAAATGGCGAATCGTTTGGCTGGCAACTGTGTTGAGCATCCGCTCTCCCCAGTCAGTGCCAGTGGGATTGGTTAAACCACTAAGTCCGCCGAACAACATAACGTTTTAAGCTTTACGGAACGTCTTCCTACCTTTGTAACAAAATGTGAAGAACTCAGCAAGCAAAAGTGTGATCAGCGGTGTTAAACAGGAGTATAAGTAAATGCGATTATGCAGCGTTGGAGGTGATCGCATTTAATTGAAGCCTTGACTCTTTTAGGTTTCGATAACTTCAAGGCGCTTGAGTGATGCAGTATTGGCGCGAGTTTAACTCTGAATATTCGTGATGTTCGTCGCTTAGTAAGAATGAGGCGATCGCATAGTACATAAACACGTTACCTTTGTAACATCCCACAGCCGAATTGTTTCGTTATGACTGCCACTCGCGAGAGTTTTGCCATCTTCGCCGCAACTGGCAAGCATTATACCATCGGGGCTAAAAGTCTCTATCCACACCTAACCAATATGTCCTTCGTAGTTACGTAGGTATTGACCGTCTGCGGCATTCCACACGCGAACACTACCATTAGCATTACTCGTCACAATGAGTTTAGCATTATGACTAAATTCGACCCAGAGGGTATTAACTAAAGCTACGGTAAAAGTTGATTAGGCAAAATGAGCATTTGCAAAATTAACTCGATGCAAGTTCACTCCCGCAAGATATGTTTGCCAAATCGTTAAACCAGAAAAGTCATAATCGCTAAAATCAACATGCAACTGACGTAACAGATTAATTGTGTTACCGCCGCCGTACCCTAAAGTAGTAAATTCGGTTCGTACGTTTTAATTGCTGTTCAATTGCGGCGGAAGCTTGAAACTGGGCGTGTAAGTTGGCTAAAATTGGCGCTACAATGACGCGAATTTGGCTGTCTCGGAGTAGTCTTTGGCTGTCGCTTTCATCAGCGCGTAACGATTGAAAAATTGAATTGTACCTGTTGTAATTTCTGTACAAACCTGTTTAATCAGTTGATCGATCATGTATTCCATGACAACAGGTTGTTGCGTGAATCCTGCGGTATTTATTTCGATAAGCGCTCGCCAATTTAATGATTCTAAAGTTTCGACAATCTGCGATCGCGATACCGCAGGCACAATATCTGCTTGCAACTGTGCGGCTGAAACGGGTTCGCGATTAATCGCTAGCCAGTACATAATTTGTGCTTCTAAAGGTGATAGCCGTTGAATTTGCCGCGCTAATAAATTGCAAATTCCATTAAAAACAATCGTTCCTTGCTGGAGAAAATCCGCAATGCTACCATTCAATAAATCTAAAATTGAAGTTGCGGCAATCTTTAGCGTGAGTGGATTTCCTCGGTAAGATTCAATCAATTTCTTGGTTGCTGCTGAAGATTGTTTCAAAATTATCGAGAATGAGTAAACAACGCAAAGCCTGCAAGTATTCAATCAATCGTGAAATTTTACCACCTACTGTATCTGGTAAGTGAACTTCCTGCTGTTGGGAAATAAATTTGATCAGCACTGTCAATAATGCATTCAGCGATCGAGCGTCGCGGAGACTGCGCCAGATGGCAAACTCAAAGCAGTCTTGCACGCTTTGTGCAACTTTCACTGATAAAGTAGTTTTACCGATCCCACCTATACCCGCCAGGGCTGATTCATTGATAATAGAAAAATGACAATGAAAGGGGTGCTGGCTTTT